>JAFYSC010000003.1 GCA_017546635.1 Bacteroidaceae bacterium
AAACAATAGCTATTCTCTTATTTTTCAAGAGAATAGCTATATTTTTTCTCTAACTGCATACAATGAAGTGATAATGGCCAAAAAAAAGCAAAGAGGGCAACCCATTTTTACTTTTGGGTCACCCTCATGTATATGAATAAAACCCTTGTTCTAAACTTTTCTGTTCTTGTCGATATAATAAAGACCGCCAAGGATAAGCACAGCACCAAGCACAGCGACCCACGTAACACGCTCGCCAAGGACAAGAACCGAGGTTATCATTGTCACCAACGGATTGAGATAGATGAAATTTGTTGCACGCACAACACCCAACTGCTTGAGACACCAGTTCCAGCCAAGGAAGCATAGCATAGATGCGACACAGCCAAGCGCCACTATATTGCCCCACACGACAGCGCTTCCCGAAAAGAGCAGTTCCCAACGGCAACCCTGCACCAGGAGCAGCGGCAATATCGTCAACAGTCCGTAGCCGAAAATCTTGCGCGTGATGAGGATATTGCTGTATCTGTCCTGCAATCTTTTTATTATCAACGAATAGAGCGCCCAGCATAAACAGGCAGCAAGGGCAAGAGCGTCGCCCAGAGGAGACAATTTAAGAATGAAATTACCATTGAACACCACAAGAGCCATACCCACAAGGGCCACCAGCGAGCCATATACTCCGCGGCGATTGAGTTTTTCCGTGGGATAGAAGAATCCCACCATAAAGGCCGTAACCAACGGGGTAAGGCACACAATGAGCGATACATTGTAGCAATATCCGTAGGCAAGAGCATAATTCTCCGTAACAAAATAGAGCGAACCGCCCGTAAGTCCCAACAGAAGTGCCATAAGCTCGTCCTTCCAGTTATCCAGGAACAGTCTCTTGCCCGCCAACGGCAATATTAGAAGATAGGCGAGGACAAAGCGATAAAAGAAAATCTCATCGGGGCGCAACCCCTCGTTTATAAGCAATTTGGTCTGTACAAAAGTACAGCCCCATATTACAACTATCGCAAATGCCAATATATAGGCCACGGGTGTTATTTTCTTACTGCAGTCACTCATATTCATAACCGGATGGGAGGTAATTCTAATCAACAAAAGTCCAGGAAAGGCAATTGGATGCCCCACTTTACATTTAATGATAGAGAATATCCTACACCGATATCCCCTATCATTACAATAGTGTTTATCTGATAGAGTCGGCAAAACGCAACTCTACCTATTTCGTCATTTACTTTATATAGCCTTTCTCAATGGCTATCTCCTGTGCCCTTTCGATGGCAAGATGAATGTCGGCACAGATATTCTCGTTGCCTACAAGCTTCACGATGCCGCTCTTACGGAGACCCTTCTCAACATTCTTGTGTACACCCGAAAGGATAATGGTCCTGCCCTCCTCCTGCGAAGCCTTTATGAAAATCTCGAGGTTGTGCAGCGCTGTAGAATCGACAAACGATACCATACGCATACGCAGGATACGGATGGGCATTGCATCGCGGTCGCGCATCACCTCGTCGAACTTGTTTGCCACACCAAAGAAGAAGGGACCTTCAATCTCAAACACCTCGGCACACTCGGGGATAGCGAGCTTCTCGTCGTGCTCACCGTCGTGGTGCACATCGAGCTGGTCGCGTACAACAGAGATATTTGCACTCTCCATTACTCGCTTCATCACAATTACAACCGCCATCACAAGACCGGCCTCAATAGCGAGTGTAAGGTCGAAGAACACAGTGAGGAGCAATGTCACAAAAAGCACGCTTGTACCCGACATTGAGCTGCGGTACATCGAGAGGATTGTCCTCCAGCCGCTCATATTGTAGGCAACCATCACAAGGACACCAGCAAGGCAGGGCATAGGGATAAGCTCCACAAGGCTGCCGAGGCACAAGAGCACTGCAAGCAGCACAAGTGTGTGCACCACACCCGCAACGGGAGTCTTACCGCCATTGTTGATGTTTGCCATTGTACGTGCAATAGCACCTGTGGCGGGGATACCGCCAAAGAAAGGCACAACAATGTTTGCAATACCCTGTCCGATAAGCTCGGTATTGGATTTGTGGCGGTCACTGATTACTCCGTCGGCCACCATCGCCGAGAGGAGCGACTCTATTGCACCCAACATTGCAATTGTAAAGGCAACAGGGGCCAACGCCTGGATAGTAGCAAAGAAACTTTCACCGTCGGCAGCCATCTGCGGCAAGCGGAAAGGAGGGAATCCCGAAGGCAGCTCATACAAGTCGCCGATGGTCTTGATGGATGTCACACCTGCATAATCGCGCAACAGCCAAGCTGCAACTGTCATTACTATAATAGCCAACAGTGAGCCGGGCACTTTCTTGGAGATTTTGGGAGTCAAAGCAATGATTGCAATGCTGAGTACACCCATAACGGTGCTCCAGAGGTCGATGTTTCCCATATTGTCGAAATAACAAACCCATTTGTCGACAAAGTTTGCAGGCACGTTCTCGATACCAAGGCCGAGAAGGTCGTTTATCTGTGTCGAGAAAATTGTAATTGCGATACCTCCCGTAAATCCGATGATAATGGGATAAGGCATAAACTTAATGATGCTTCCCATTCGGCACAGACCCATAATAACGAGTATGATACCGGCCATTATTGTAGCAATTGCAAGTCCCGAGAGTCCGTATTGCTGCACAACACCATATACTATGATGATAAATGCACCGGTAGGACCACCTATCTGAACCTTTGAGCCACCGAACACCGAGATAAGGAAACCCGCCATAATGGCTGTAATAAGTCCCTCGGTGGGACCAACTCCGCTCGCAATACCGAATGCAATGGCAAGAGGGATAGCCACCACTCCCACAATAATTCCCGCCATAATGTCGGCAGTAAATTTTTCGCGCGAATAGCTCTTCATTTCCTCGAAGAACTTAGGCTTGAAATCAACAAAATTCTTTACTTTCATAGTAACTTTTTCTATTATAAATCTCTCTAATATCCTAAAAAGAAAGGCTCTTTTCCTGCAAGAAACAGATATTTCCCGAGCAAAAAAGAGCGTTTTCAAAAAGTTGTGCAAAGGTACAAAAAAAGATGCAACAGCGTACAAAAGCGACAGTATATTTTATAGCCGGATACATTTTAACACACAAGTTTCTCATCTGACAAAAACAGCATTCCCCTCAAAGGCAACTGTCCTTTGAGGGGAATGCGATTCACTCGACAAACGCCAATGCGCCTGTTACAATATCAATCTTTCTGGACATTGATTGTAAGTGTCTGATAGGGGAAGTTCAAGCCGCGCTTGGGCAGTGTCTCGTACACATTCTTGTTCATATCGAAATATACTCCCCAATAATCCTCCTGACGTGTCCATACACGGACAGTGATATCTATCGAGCTTGCACTCAGGGCGCTAAGGGCAATAAAATGCTCAGGAGTATTTAGGATACGCTTGTCGGCAGCAATAAGCTCTTCAATGACAGCCTTGGCTTTTTCAAAATCATCGCCATACGAGATGCTGACAGTGAAATCGACACGGCGTATCTCCTCTCGTGAATAGTTTTTTACTATTCCCGTAGACATAGGCCCGTTGGGGACAAGGATAATCTTGTTGTCCGAGGTCTTTAGCATTGTATTGAAAATCTGAATTTCCTTTACAGTACCGGCCTGTCCTTGTGCCTCGATGAAATCGCCCACCTTATATGGACGGAAAAGAAGTATCATTACTCCACCCGCAAAGTTCTGCAATGTACCGCTCAGCGCCATACCTATTGCAACACCGGCCGATGCAAACAGAGCCACAAACGACGATGTATCAATACCGAATATGCTTATTATCATTATGATAAGCATAATCAACAGCGCCACATCTATCACACTTATGAAGAACGACTGCACAGTTGGGTTGGTATCCCTCTTTTCCATAATGATTTTTGCCAACGCGACAAGGCGACGGGTGAGCCAACGTCCGATACCCCAAACAATAACAACCTTTATTATTTTTCCGCCAAAGAGAATGCAATTATCAACAATCAATTGGAGAATCTCGGCAAGCGTAAGACCCGAAATTGCAGCAAGTGCATCTTTCGCAGTTTGCGTAGCCTCTACGGCTGTCGTATCAACAGCCGATGCTAAAATTGAAAACATACTAAACATAATATAAAACGTATTTGATTTTGTGTCCTTTACTTTGAAGCTGATTAAATTTCTAAATATTGTCTGCATTTATTTTGCATCCAGAATCTGGCGGGCAGCATTCTTTGTATCGACCTTGGTAATGACACGCTCGATATGCCCGTCCTCACCTACGACGAATGTAGTGCGCAGAATACCCATATACTCACGTCCTGCCATCTTCTTTTGTCCCCACACTCCAAATGCCTCAATGAGCCTACGGTCCGTATCGGCAACCAAGGGGAAATTCAGTGCCTGCTTGCTCTTGAAGCGCTGATGCGACGCAGCGCTGTCGGCACTAACCCCAATTACTGCATAACCAGCATCGGCAAGCTCACTCATCCCATCGCGCAGAGAACAAGCCTCGGCAGAACAGCCGGGAGTGCTGTCTTTGGGGTAAAAATAGACTATCAACTTTTTACCGGCATAATGGGCAAGATGCAACTCATTGCCCTCCTCGTCAACACCCAGATAATCGGGCGCCTTATCACCAATGTTCAACATATTATAAATACTTTATTCTTTAATTCTTACACTTATGATGCGTACATCGGAAAGAGGACGGTCGTGCGAGTCGCGCTCTACATTCTGTATGCGGTCGACAACCTCCATTCCCGAAACAACCTCGCCAAAGACAGTATACTCACCATCGAGGAACGGTGTACCGCCCACATTTGTATAGGCAGTAAGTTGCTCGTCGCTCAAATTCATCTTGCGGCCGGTGCGTTCCTCTATCAAATCCATCAACTTAAGCAGTTCCTCGGGTGTGTACTCCTTGCCGTACACAATATAGAACTGCATTGCCGACGACATTTTCGCAGGGTTAACATTATCTCCCTCACGTGCAGCAGCAAGGGCACCCCGCTTATGGAACAGCCCTGGCCTAATCTCGGCATTGAGACGGTAATCGAGGTCACCCTCGCCCAACATCACTCCCGTAGGAGCATATTTTGAATCGGGGTCACCGCCCTGAATCATAAAACCAGGGATTACGCGATGAAAGAGCAACGAATCGTAACGGCACTCCTTTACAAGCGATATGAAATTATCGCGGTGCGATGGTGTCTCGTCATATAACTTGAGCACAATTGTACCCTCGGTGGTATTCATCTCCACATAGGTGAAGTTATCCTTACTGCACGACGAAAGCATAGTGACGGCAGCAAGAAGGAAGAGGAAAATTTTCTTCATTTCTTACAGATTAATTTCTTGTTACGTGTACAAAATTAGCACTATTTTTCTTTTTTGACAACATTACGGTTGCCATATAAAACATTTACAGCTTCGGCAATGTTATATCCTAAAATTCCGTTTATATGAAAAAGATAAGAATCATTGTATTTGCCGACCCTGTATGCACCTGGTGCTGGGGCAGTTCACCCATCGTACGCGCATTGGAGTACAGATATGGAGAACATATTGAAATTGAGTACCGTATGGCAGTGATGATTGACGACATTGCCACTTACAACAATCGGCGCCTGCAGATTGGCGGAGAAGACATTGAGCTCTCGAACCGCAACATCCTTGCACATTGGCTCGAAGCATCGGCCACACACGGTATGCCCGTCGAGAGGCACAATTTCCACCTGTTCAACCGGGAGTTCCGTTCAACCGCCCCTCATTGCAAGGCATATATTGCAGCTACCCACTGTTGCCCCGTAAACTCAAACGGAGACAAGGAGCACAGAATGGCAAAGCACTATCTCCGCAGAATACAGGAGGCAACAGCTGCCGAGGCTATGCACACTGCCGACCCCGAAGTTCTCATAGACCTCTCTGCCGTATGCGGGTTTAATCCGCAAGACATAAGAGAGGCTATGGAGAGCCAAGAGGTGAACCGAGAATTAAGGCTACAGCACGAAATTGCACAGAATTACGGTATCGAGAGTACACCTTCATACGTACTCAGGTGCGATGACAGGGAAGCAGTGATAAACGGGTTCTGCAGCTACTCCACCATAGAAAACTACATAACGGATATAAGTTGCGGGGATATTACCCCTATGACTGTCGGCAAGGAGAAAAAGGAGTTCCTGACAGCCAACTGCGACAATGTCTCAAGATTCATTGAGCATTATAAATCGGTATACCCTGTAGAGATAGCCACCACATTCGGTATGAAAAGACATAGCGGCCACTCTGCCCTTAACATTGAATCGTTCGAACTTTTGCCCGACATCATAAACGAGCTCAGGAAAAACAACAGGATAGCCATCACTCCATTTGCCAACAGTTTCAGAATTTACTCTCTCAATAAAGAGAAGAGCAACACCCGAAGCAAGGAGCGTGAGTTTGCCGGCATATTCTAAGAATTGCGTAGGCCGGTTTTGCAAAATCACCGTTACAAATAAACAGATAGCGCGGGCAATGTCCGCGCTATCTGTTTTGCAAATACAATGTAATTGGAGTTCACCCCAATTCACCGTTATACAAACTTGTCAATCTCTCAGACGGAAGCCCGATGCTTTTGCCAGAATAGCAGCCTCGGTACGTCTTGCCGACAAGAAACTCATAACATTCAACACAAGTGCTATGAAAGGGAATATCATCGCAATCTGCACAGCCATACTTACTCCGTCAATCAGGAGCAGCGATACTATGAGCAATAGTATATAATACCCCGTAAGCAGGAGCGCACTCAGTATAGAGCATCTTTTCTGCAGCTCAAAATTCTGGAATGCCGATATCACCAGTGTAAATACATTTACGAGGGCGGTAAAAATCAGCACTATTCCCAATGCACACACAACATAGCTCTTGGTTCCGTCGGGCTTGAGAATCGAGAAATTGCCAAGTACCGATGTTGCACCGTCGGGCTCTATCAATTGCAACAGGGGCATAACGAGTGCAGCAATGAGAAGCGCTATTGATATTACAAGGAATATCTGATAGGGACGAAATTTCATATAGCGTAAATTACCGTTCTATGATTACTCCTCGTCGCTTGCCTCCTTAGAGGGGTCGCGGAAATATACCTTTCCGTCGATGAACTCCTGAGCAGCAATAAGTGTGGGCTTGGGCAATCTCTCATAGAAACGAGAAATCTCTATCTGCTCGTGATTCTCGAACTGTTCCTCGAGGTTGTCTGTTGTAGACGAGAACTCGTTGAGCTTCTTCAATAGCTCATCCTTGATTTCGGCTGCTATCTGATTGGCACGCTTACCAATGATTGACACAGACTCGTAAACATTACCTGTCTCGGTTACAAAATCTGCCATATTGCGTGTAACCGTAGTTGTGGGAGCATTTGTCTTTTTATAATCCATTGCTTTATATTTTGGTTTATAGTTTATTATTCGTTTATTATTTTCAACGACTCCTTGTAATATCCCTCGGCCTCGGGAACATACTTGCTCGAAGGGAATTCATTCTTGAAAGAGTAATATTCGTCTACCGTATCGCGGTATCGGTCTATCCTTTTGTCCTCGATGCTGTGCAATGCCATTTTGTATTTTGCACGCAACACAAGTATCGACAGTTCTTCGCGGAATTTTGTATAAGGATAATCGTTCAATATATTCTGTGCTGTTATGATGCAGGCAAGATAGTTATTTCCCATATACGCCATATAATCGCCAAGCTCATAATACAATTTGGCCGAGAGAAGTTCTTTTTCGACCAGGATGTCGTGCATATCGAAAATCATCTGCTGGGCCTCATCGCGGTAACGTGTCGTGGGGAAATATTCGAGGAACAACTGCAGCTCCTGTATTGCCGTGTATGTATCCGTCTGGTCGAGTTCCGGCTCGGCAATATCCTTGAAGAGTGATTTTCCCGAATAGAAACGGGCAAGCTCGGTATATTTTCCTCTTGGATAGCTCGTGTAATACATCTTGAAATATTGTGCAGCCGTATAATAGTCACGCGACTCATAATAGCACATTCCCAACAGGTAGAGAGACTCCTCGGCCTTGTGGCTACCCTTGAACACCCTGATAAGCCCTTCGAGAATGGGAGCAGCCTTTGCATAATCGCCCTCTATATAATACTCCTTGGCAGCCTCGTAACGATACTCTATATCGGTCGAAGGCTTGATAATCTTATTGTACTGCGAGCAGGATGCAAGCAATACAGTAAAAAGGAGCAATATTTGACTAAAGTTCTTCATATTCAATACAATAACATACGTTATCGCCTCACAGGACAGGAGACAACAGCGCACTATATCACAAAATTGCTTGCAAAGATACAAAATTTACTGCTAAAGAGCAACTTTTTGACACCATTATTAACAAATAAGTGCGCTAAAAATAATTAAAATACCGCATCAGCAACAAACTTCCCACTGATACACACAGACAGGCGGCAATGC
>JAFYSC010000017.1 GCA_017546635.1 Bacteroidaceae bacterium
CGGCACGAAAAGTACGTAAAAAAAACAATAGGCGGTAGATAATAGCAACAAGGTATAAAGGTGTAAATATATGTTCGATTAAATGTAAACTAAATATTGTACACATTAAATTCCTATTGAAACTATATTCCATATGGAAGTGATTTCAGATTGTCTGGAAACTTTTATCGGGCACCAATAATACCCAAAACCTTTTCGAGCGAAATATATAAGCTTGCTTAATATATTTTACAGCGAGTGCGGCGTATATTCGCGGTTTATCGCAAATATACCCAAAACCTTTTCGAGCGAAATATATAAGCTTGCTTAATATATTTTACAGCGAGTGCAGCGTATATTCGCGGTTTGATGTATTTGGAGTGCCTGTCCTTGAAAAGTTGCTTAAAAACAACTTCTTGGTTTTTGCAATTTATCGTTCAAAAATATTAACTTCGCAAAAATTTGCGATAATCTTTTTAAGCGGCGTACTAATGCCGTGTGTAACACGTTATATACAAAAATATACCAAAGATGAAAAGATGCATATATATACTTGTGCTGCTTTTGTTGGCAGTACCGTGTGTGTCATTGGCGCAGAGCGATGTTGAGGCTCCAGTGCCCACAGCCTTGCTTGTAAACAGCGAAGGCGAGCAGGTGGAACTGGCCGAGGGCGACAGCTACGAGGGTGAGGCACCGCTGACGGTGCAATTTTCGGCCAATGCACAGGAGTACGACGATTTTTCGCGAGTGTGTACCTGGACTTTTATGCACGATGATAACCCTGAGCCTATACTCATCCGCTACGATGCCGATGTGAACTACGACTTCCGCCAGGCGGGACTCTTTACCGTAGGTCTTAAGGTTGCCTATACAAGCAGAAGTAACCCCAATCTCATTCTCGAGTATGAGTATGAGCCTTTTACGATAAGCATCAGTGAGTCGTCGCTCAAAGTGCCCAATGCCTTCTCGCCCAACGGTGACGGCATAAACGATTATTTCAATGTCTATGAAGTAAAGTCCATTGTCTCGTTCAGTGCAGCCATTTACAACCGTTGGGGACAGCAACTCTACTCCTGGGGGATAGACAAGATGGATTGCGAGGAGTGCGGCTGGGACGGTACATACAAGGGCACACCCGTAAAGGACGGGGTCTATTTCGTTGTTGTCAGTGCACGTGGTGCCGACGGCATTGTATATGATATAAAAAGTGACGTTAATCTTTTGCGTGGATATATCGAGGAGGCTGCAAAATGAAGAATTGTATAGAGGTTTTTGGAGCAAAGGTGCACAACCTTAAGAATATTGATGTGTGCATACCCCACAACTCACTTACGGTGATAACCGGTCTCAGTGGCAGTGGAAAGTCGTCGTTGGCGTTCGATACGATATTTGCCGAGGGGCAGCGCCGCTATCTCGAGACATTCTCGACCTACGCGCGTAACTTCTTGGGAGGAATGGAGCGTCCCGACGTGGATAAAATCACGGGATTGGGGCCGGTAATATCCATCGAGCAGAAGACAGTGAACAAGAATCCCCGCTCTACGGTGGGAACGACAACCGAGATTTACGACTATCTGCGTCTGCTCTTCTCGCGTGTAGCCGAGGCATACTCCTACAACACGGGCGAGAAGATGGTGAAGTACACCGAGGAACAGATACTCGACCTCCTGCTCAGTGAGTATGACGGCAAGCGCGTATATATATTGGCTCCCCTTGTGCGCGGACGCAAGGGACACTATAAGGAGCTCTTTGAGCAGATGATGCGCAAGGGTTACCTTAATATACGCATCGACGGCGAGATGTGCGAGATGTTCAGCGGAATGAAGGTTGAGCGATACAAGACACACAACATCGAGGTTGTAGTGGATAAGATGGCTGTCGACTCAAAGGATACCGAGCGCCTCAAGAAGAGCCTCGCCGTGGCGATGAATCTGGGCGAGGGGCTTGTGATGATAATGGAGCATCCCTCGCAGATGGTACGATACTATAGCCGTCACCTTATGTGTCCAACCACGGGGCTCTCGTACAAGGAACCCGACCCGCATAATTTCTCGTTCAATTCGCCGCAGGGTGCCTGCCACAAATGCAAGGGTCTGGGCGTGGTGAGTATGGTCGATGCCGACAAGGTTATCCCCGACCGTACACTCTCGGTGTACGACGGAGCGCTTGCCCCGCTTGGCAAATATCGCCGTTCCTCCATTTTCCAGCAGATTGAGGCTGTGCTTGCACGTTACGAGGCTACACTCAAGACTCCTGTAGAGGAGCTGCCCGATGAGGCTATAGACGAGATTCTCTACGGCTCGCCCGTACCCCTGAAGCTCGCAGGGACATCGGAGATGTTCCTCGATAACTTCTCGACATACGACGGACTGGTGAAATACCTTCAGGTAGAGAAGGAGGCGAGCGTCTCGGCAAAAGAACAGCGCTGGGCCGAGCAGTTCTCGGTGATGCAGGCCTGTCCCGAGTGCGGCGGCGCACGCCTCAATAAGGAGGCGCTTTTCTACCGCATAGACGGAAAGAACATACACGAGCTTGCCTCGATGGATATTTCTATGCTCTACGAGTGGCTCACGGTGCTGGACGAGCGCCTTAACGAGAAACAGCGTCTTGTGGCTCAGGAGATTGTAAAGGAGATACTGTCGCGCTTGCGCTTCCTGCTCGACGTGGGACTGGGCTATCTGTCGCTCGGCCGTTCTTCGGTGACACTGTCGGGCGGCGAGGGTCAGCGCATACGTCTGGCTACACAGGTTGGCTCGCAGCTTGTAAATGTATTTTATATACTCGATGAGCCGAGTATCGGACTGCACTCGCGCGACAACGACCGCCTGATAAACTCACTCAAGGCTCTGCGCGACAGTGGAAACACGGTGATTGTGGTTGAGCACGACCGCGACATTATGCTCGCTTCGGACTATGTGATAGACCTCGGGCCAAAGGCAGGGCGCAAGGGCGGAAACGTGGTGTTTGCCGGTACTCCCGAGGAGATGCTCAAGAGCAATACTCTCACGGCCAACTATTTGAAGAATATCGAGATGATAAGCGTGCCTGCGCAACGTCGCGAGGGCAACGGGAAGTCGATAAAGATATTCGGTGCACGCGGAAACAACCTCAAGGGCGTGGATGTGGAGTTTCCCTTGGGTAAGCTTATATGCGTGACAGGCGTGTCGGGCGGTGGAAAATCGACGCTCATAAACGATACCTTGCAGCCTATCCTTGCCAAGCATTTTTACCGTGCCTTGCGCGAGCCTCTTCCCTACGACCGCATAGAGGGCATAGAGCACATAGACAAGATTGTAGATGTTGACCAGTCGCCTCTGGGACGCACGCCGCGCTCCAATCCTGCAACCTATACGGGTGTCTTTGCCGATATACGCACGCTGTTTGTCGACCTTCCCGAGGCCAAGATACGCGGATACAAGCCCGGGCGTTTCTCGTTCAATGTTACGGGCGGCCGGTGCGATGCTTGTAGCGGCAACGGCTACAAGACGCTGGAGATGAATTTCCTGCCCGATGTGATGGTGCCTTGCGAGGTGTGTCAGGGCAAGCGCTACAACCGCGAGACGCTCGAGGTGCGATACAAGGGAAAGTCCATTGCCGATGTGCTTGATATGACCATAAATATGGCTGTTGAGTTCTTTGAGAATGTACCAACGATACTCAACAAGATAAAGGTGCTGCAGGAGGTGGGTCTCGGATACATAAAGCTGGGCCAGCCGTCTACAACTCTTTCGGGTGGAGAGAGCCAGCGTGTGAAGCTCGCGACGGAACTCTCCAAGCGCGATACGGGAAATACGCTCTATCTGCTCGACGAGCCCACTACGGGACTGCACTTCGAGGATATACGCGTGCTTATGAATGTGGTGAACCGTCTGGTGGAGAAAGGCAACACTGTCATTATAATCGAGCATAATATGGACGTGATAAAAATGGCCGACTATATAATTGATATGGGCCCCGAGGGCGGTCGCGACGGCGGAGTAGTGGTGGCGAAGGGCACCCCCGAGGAGGTGGCTGCCGCAGGTGTAGGCTACACTGCGCCTTACCTTGCACGCGAGCTGGAGAGATGATTTCTCGCAGGTTGTGGAAAATGTTGGAATGTTTTTTTGGATAATTGTTGAATTTGTTTACTTTTGCGGGATGAATGAATTCTAATAAACAAAAAAATAAACGTATTCTATGAAAACTATGGGTTTTGTTGAGGCTTTGGAGAGTGTGGTGGTAAAGAACTATGCTAATTTCAGCGGTCGTGCACGTCGCTCGGAGTATTGGTATTTTGCATTGGCCAATTTTGTATTTGGCATAGTTTCAGGAGTATTGGCTGTGGCTTATCCCGAAATTATGTACCTGGTATATATTGTAGGTCTTGCACTTTTAGTTCCAGGCTTGGCTGTTTGTGTCCGTCGTCTGCACGATATTGGTAAGAGTGGCTGGTGGTATCTGATAGGATTTGTACCTTATATCGGTGCTCTCGTGCTGTTTGTTTTCTTTGTGAAGGATAGCCAACCTGGCGAGAATAAATGGGGTCCCAATCCTAAAGAGTGATAAAATTTGTCACTCGCTTGGAAGAATGCAGAAACGGGTTTCGCTTTTGACTTTGTCCAAGATTTTTACGTTCGTTGCGTAAAAATGAATTTTTTCACTCGCTTATAGAAACTTTCTCGCCCGTTTTTGGTATATTTGCACGTTTATTGCGGTAAACGTGCTTTTTTATTAAAATAAGTGTAAGAATTAATGGGGTTGTTGTGTAACATCCTCAATTTGTTATGTGTATATTCAATTGTTGATATGTCAGTAAATAAAGTAATTTTAATAGGTAATGTAGGAAAAGAGCCCGATGTTAGGCATCTCGACCGTAATGTGGCTGTAGCTAATCTTGTTCTTGCAACAACGGAGCGTGCGTACACTCTGCAGAATGGCACTCAAGTGCCTGAACGTACGGAGTGGCATAATATAGTTCTTTGGGGAGGGCTTGCAGACATTGCCGAGAAGTATGTACACAAAGGCGACCGTCTGTATATAGAGGGCAAGATAAGGACCAATACGTATGAGGATCAGAACGGAATACGCCGCTATCGCACAGAAATACTTGCCGAGAGTATGGAGATGCTTTCTTCGCGTGCTATTGCCGCGCATCCTGGTGATGCTCCCATAAACTCATAAGCAATAGGTGATAATGGGACTATTTTGGCTGTTTACAAATAACTTGCTATTGGCTTTGCCGCAGGTGACAGTGAGTGTTCCCGGGCCTGCGGCATTGGTGTCGTTGTTCTTGGCGATGTTGATGCTGGTGGTGTCGGGCTTTGTGTCGGGTTCTGAGATTGCTTTTTTCTCCCTGACGCAGAGTGAACTCGACAAATGTGCCGAGAGTGATATGCCTGCCGACAAAAGAATCCTTGAGCTATTGAAGGATCCTGACAAGTTGTTGGCTACCATACTCATTACAAATGATTTTGTAAATGTGGGTATAGTAATGCTGCTGAACTTCTTTTTTATGTCGGTGTTCGACTTTGGTGCGCCGTGGCTGGAATTTCTGATACTTACAGTTCTGCTTACATTCCTGCTTCTTTTGTTTGGCGAGGTGATGCCCAAACTCTACTCAAAAAGCAATGTATGGAAGTTCTCGCACGCGGTGGCGTTTCCTTTGTATGTGTTGCATCGCATACTCTCTCCCTTTTCCTCGTTCCTTGTGCGCACGGCGGCGTTTACAGACAAGATGGCTGCCAAGTCCACTTATTCCCTGTCTGTAGATGAGTTGGAGCAGGCGCTTGAGCTGACAGACACGAAGGAGATTGGAGAACAGAAGAATATTCTCGAGGGTATAATACGTTTCGGTGACGAGACTGTAAAGGATATAATGACACCTCGTCTGAATGTTGTTATGCTCGACATACGTGCCCCGTATGAGGATGTGTTGCGCTGTGCGGCAGACAATGCCTATTCGCGCATTCCCGTATATGGCAGTACGCAGGATGACATTCGCGGAGTACTGTATATAAAGGACCTTATACCTTATCTCACAAGGGGTAAGAATTTCCGTTGGCAGACACTGATAAGACAACCTTATTTTGTTCCCGAGACAAAGAAGATTGATGACTTGCTGTGCGATTTTCAGGCGGTACGTGTGCATATGGCGATTGTTGTCGATGAGTTCGGTGGCGTGTCGGGCCTGATAACACTGGAGGATATCATAGAGGAGATTGTCGGTGAAATCAACGATGAGTTCGATGAGCCGAACAGTACATATGACAGAATAGATGATTATACTGTCGATTTTGACGGACGTACATTGCTGAGCGATTTCTACAAGATAATGAACCTTGATTCGGATGATTTCGAGGATTATGTAGGCGAGGCTGATACTCTTGCCGGTCTCTTGCTCGAGATAAAAGGCGAGTTCCCTAAATTGCACGAGAAACTGGAGTGCAATGGAATACAGTTCGAAGTGATGCTGAAGGATAATCACAGATTGGTGAGAATCAGGGCTGTGATGCCTAAAGAATAAAAGGCGGGAAACGGCGCTCTTGTGAGGGCTGTTCTTGTCAATCCTACACACAGCGGAATAACCGACGGTTATTCCGCTGTGTGTATGGTTAATATTGTTTACAACTGGTGCACTTTGTGTTGCCAAAATTCCTCCCTTCTGTCTTTTGACAAATTGCTTGTCGTGGGAAGACTATGGCTGCGGTTGCCTGTTTTAACGTTTCGTAAAATGTTGGGAACCTTTGTAAAAAGAGAACGTGGGATTTGCATTTTTTACGATTTTACAACTATTTTTGCAGAGACTCCTTTGTTCTATAATAGTAGAAGCTGCATAATGGCTTCTTCTGCTGATAATTGCTGACAAAAAAAATATTGGTATGCTGAGTGTGGTTCTAAGGTCTCTTTCGTCTGTAGCGGTAGGCTTGCTTCTTATCGTTTATAAAGATGCGGTAATGCCTTTCATTGTTCAATTGATAGGAGTTGCCTTTATGCTTCCCGGTCTTGTATCTATAGGAGTCCGTTTGTTCGCTGCAAGGGATGGCGAGATACCTCTGATTTCAATAGGGCTCATTACAAGTTTGGGAAGTGTTGCTTTTGGAGCGTGGCTGTTGTTTGCTCCTGCGTTCTTTGTTGCAATGCTGATGAGTATGCTGGGTGTTGCGTTGTTGCTTGCAGGCGCTTATCAGATAGTGGCACTTGTGCGTTTGAGGAGGTATGGCGTAAGGCCGTCGTTATATTATTATATTGTACCCTGCTTTATAGTGCTCCTCGGGATATTCATTTTGCTGAATCCCTCGGGAACTGCTGCGCTTTCTTTTTGGCTGATAGGCGTGGGAGCTGCTCTTGCAGGTGTGTCCGACTTTGTTAACTGGCTGTTGATTAGGAAGATAGATGTAGGGGGATGAGAGATGTTCTTGATTAAGGGATATTAATGATATAAAATTTAGAAGTTGTTTAAATTTATGTCCTTGAAATTTTTATAGAACTTTTTTAGAGTGTTTTTTTATTTTTCAAAGGCGCATAGCGGGCTATGTAACTGCGAAAAAGGGAAAAACAGGCAAAAAAGGGCATAAAAAGACAAGCA
>JAFYSC010000018.1 GCA_017546635.1 Bacteroidaceae bacterium
AAAGGCATTGGAGTATTTTTATAATGCGTTGGCGATTAATGAAAAAGTTTTAGGCTTGGAGCATCCCTCTACTGCAACCTCTTATAATAATATAGGCTTGGTTTACAAGAATCAAGGCGACTATTCAAAGGCATTGGAGTATTATCATAAGGCGTTGGCAATTTATGAAAAAGTTTTAGGCTTAGAGCATCCCGATACTGCAACCTCTTATAATAATATAGGCGTAGTTTACGATAATCAAGGCGACTATTCAAAGACATTGGAGTATTATCATAAGGCGTTGGCGATTTTTGAAAAAGTCTTAGGTGAGAATCACCCATACACTTTGTTCGTTAAAGGCAATATATCGGAAGTGACAAGAATGTTGGAGGCTTCAAAGTAAACTCAAACGCAAATCAGGACTTCGGCAAGAGCCATTTTTAATGCGAGGAGTTGCATACAGAGGCGTGTAATCGGGTTGTCTGATCGCAAGATTGGGCAACCTGTTTTATGCGGATTAATTATTTGTTTGATAATCTTTGTGATAGCCGAGTAGTAAAATCGGATTATATTTCTGGGTAGGGTGGAAAATACGTGTGATAAAATCTTTGCAAAGAGATGTAAATCAAAGTGTTGCAAGGGTTTTATTCTACTTTTTGTCCACCCTGCCTATATCAGCAAACCAATGAGTTACGAGGGTTAAATGAAAAAAGCGAGGAAAGTTTTTCAACTTTCCCCGCTTCAGTACCCAGACCCGGGATCGAACCGGGATGGGTTGCCCCACTGGTGTTTGAGACCAGCGCGTCTACCGATTCCGCCATCTGGGCATTTCTCAAATGCGATGCAAAGGTACGGCTTTTTTTTTAACTACCAAATAAAATTGAGATTTTTTTGAAAAAACTTTTTCTTTTCTTGGCAGTTTCGACAAAAAGATGTACTTTTGCAAGCCGATTATTATCAACCCTTGGAAGGGTTATGGCACTTTAGGTCTCTGAGTGAGCCAAAAGATGGTCTAGCCAACTGTCGGGGCAAAGCGTGAAGAGGGTTTCTGTTATATGCCAAAATTCCGTACGTGTGTATAATGGAGGAGTGTCAAGAATGGAATTATTAACTTATTTAAACGAATTAAAGTGGATACTTTAAGCTACAAAACTATTTCAGCAAATAAGGCAACTGCACAGAAGGAGTGGGTTGTTATTGATGCTACAGACCAGGTTCTTGGTCGTCTTGGCTCAAAGGTTGCCAAGATTTTGAGAGGTAAGTACAAACCTTGTTTTACACCCAACGCCGATTGTGGTGACAACGTAATCATCATCAACGCCAATAAGGTTAAGATGACAGGTAACAAATGGACAGATCGTGTTTATCTTCGCTTCTCGGGCTACCCCGGTGGTCAGAAGTCTTTCAGCCCCTGCGATGTTGCTAAGGGTTACAAAGGCTACGAGCGTTTGTTCAAGCACGTAGTTCGCGGTATGCTTCCCAAGAATCGTCTTGGCGATCATATTATGAACAACCTTTATATATATGAGGGTTCTGAGCATCCCCACGATGGTCAAAATCCTAAAACAATTGATATTAACTCTTATAAATAAGAAAGCAGATGGAAATGGTAAATGCATTAGGCAGACGTAAAAGCGCAGTTGCCCGTATTTTTGTAACTGAGGGTAACGGTAAAATTACTATCAATAAAAAGGATCTGCAGGATTATTTCCCCTCAAGCATTCTTCAGTATGTTGTAAAGCAGCCCCTGTTGAAGCTTGACGTGGTTGAGAAGTACGATATTAAGGTTAACTTGGATGGTGGCGGTTTCACCGGTCAGTCACAGGCTTTGCGTTTGGCTATCGCCCGCGCACTTGTAAAGATCAACCCCGAGGACAAGAAGGCTCTTCGTCTCGAAGGATTCCTTACACGTGATGCTCGTGAGGTTGAGCGTAAGAAGCCCGGTCAGCCCAAGGCACGTCGCAGATTCCAGTTCAGTAAACGTTAATATTCGGCTCGAACAGAGACGTTTAGTATCTAAACCGCTCGGGACTCCACATCTATTGTCGGTCGCTTGATGTCAAGCTCCTTGCGTGGGCTACCCGAGAGGTTGATTCAAAGCAATTAAAAAGAAAGTAAACGATTTAAAACTAAAAAACAATGTCTAGAATTTCATTTGAAACACTATTGGAGGCCGGTGCACATTTCGGTCACCTCAAACGTAAGTGGAACCCTGCTATGGCTCCTTATATCTTTATGGAGCGTAACGGCATTCATATCATCGATTTGCACAAGACTGCAGCAATGGTTGAGACTGCAGCTGAGGCTCTCAAGCAGATTGCAAAGAGTGGTAAGAAGGTTCTTTTTGTTGCTACAAAGAAGCAGCTCAAGGAAATTGTTGCCGAGAAGGCTCAGGCAGTTGGTATGCCTTATGTAATTGAGCGTTGGCCCGGTGGTATGCTCACAAACTTCGCTACAATCCGCAAGGCATTGAAGAAGATGGGCACTATCGACAAGCTTATGGCAGACGGTACATACTCTAACTTGTCAAAGCGTGAGGTTCTTCAGATTACACGTCAGCGTGCAAAGCTCGAGAAGACTCTGGGCTCAATTGCTGACCTTTCACGTCTTCCTTCAGCAATTTTTGTTGTTGACGTAATGAAAGAGCATATCGCAGTTCACGAGGCTAACCGTTTGGGTATACCTGTATTTGCAATCGTAGATACAAACTCTAACCCCGGTGATGTTGATTTCGTAATCCCCGCAAACGACGACGCTACAAAGTCAGTAGAGGTAATCCTCGACGCTTGTTGTGCTGCTGTTGCCGAGGGTCTCGAGGAGCGCAAGGTTGAAATTGGCGATACAAACGAGAACGATGAGGAGAATGCAGATGCAAAGAAGCCCGCTCGTCGTCGCACAACACGTGCACGTGGCGCTAAAGGTGCTAAGAGCGAGGAGACAGAGAACTCTGCAGAATAATTAATTTTCTAACGATTAAAATTTAATACTATGGCTGTAACAATGGCTGATATTTCCAAGCTCCGTACAATGACCGGTGCTGGTATGATGGACTGCAAGAACGCTCTTACAGAGGCTGAGGGCGATTTTGACAAGGCTATCGAGATTATCCGTAAGAAGGGTCAGTTGGTAGCTGCTAAGCGTAGCGACCGTGAGGCTTCTGAGGGTTGTGTTCTTGTAAAGGCTGAGAACGGCTTCGCTGCAATCATCGCTCTCAAGTGCGAGACCGACTTCGTTGCTCAGGGTGCTGACTTCGTTAAGCTTACACAGGATATCCTCGATGCTGCAATTGCTGCAAAGTGCGCTACTATCGAGGAGGTTAAGGCTCTTCCCCTTGGTGAGGGTACTGTTCAGGACGCTATCGTTGCTCGTTCGGGTATCACCGGTGAGAAGATGGAGCTTGACGGTTACAAGACTCTTGCTGCTGAGAATGTATATACATACAACCACCAGAAGAAGAATATGCTCTGCACAATGGTAGCTCTTAGCCAGCCCAACGAGGAGGCAGGTCACGAGATTGCAATGCAGATTGCAGCTTCTGCTCCTCTTGCACTTACAAGCGAGGATCTCGATCCCGAGCTCATTGCTAAGGAGCGCGTTGTAGCTGAGGAGAAGGCTCGCGAGGAGGGCAAGCCCGAGGCTATGATTGCACGTATCGCTGACGGTCGTATCCAGAAGTACTACAAGGAGGTTTGCCTCTTGCAGCAGGGATACTGCCAGAACGAGAAGATTACTGTTGCTGACTACCTTAAAGGTTTCGATAAGGAGCTTACAGCAGTTGGCTTCCAGCGTTTTACTCTCCGTGCTGAGTAATATATATACTTATATATATGCAAAAAAAGACTGTGTAGTTTTGCACAGTCTTTTTTTGTATATTATACTATATCATCTTCAATATTATATAGGCTCAGTAGAAATTTACTGAGGACAAAAATTCTTTCAACCACTCTCTTGGTGTTATTCTTCGGCTATTCTCTCATTGTAATATTTTCTTCTGCTTCCTTTTTTTGCGAAAAAAAGAAACAAAAAAACATTGCACAAAAGAAATTGTCGCAAGTGTCCTTTGCTCGTGCCGCAAGAATGCGTGCACCCGGTCGGGCACCTGCTTGTCATTGCGGCTTACGGCTATTTTAAGGGTGCTGCGGAATTATAATCGACAATGCTTGCAGCAATCGGTCACGCGCAGTACAGGCGAAGCTCGTACCGCGTAGGTTGCGAAAAGCAAGCATTGTCAGCGTCCGGCGGTTGTACATTCACTTCGTGCAAGCTTGACTACGCTCATTGCGTGTGAATACAAGCATTCACCCATTCGCTTGCACAAGCTTTCTCTCGCACTTTTTCCTTAAAACCGCCTACCCGCAACCAAAATTTCTTTTCGGCGTGCAGTTGGTATAAGAATTACCTGTTGCAATAGATAAAATACACAGGGGTAATTCCACTAAAGAATGTAAATTGCCCACATCTTTTTTCTACTGAACCATTATATATTGGTGTAAATTGTCCTCTTCTACTCTATAAGATGAACAAAAAGAACTATCTTTGCAGTAAATTAGAACAACAATAATATGAGAGCAGCAATATACGGGGCAGGTTCACTTGGAACAATTCTGGGTGCGTACATTACAAGGAACGGTTGCAGCATTGAGCTTATTAACCGTAACAAGGCGCATGTCGAGGCTTTGCGCAAGAGTGGTGCAAGAGTAACAGGAACAGTGAATTTCACCCAGCAGGTTACAGCATATACCCCCGATGAAATGTCGGGCGAGTATGATATAATTTTCCTTATGACAAAACAGCAGCAGAACGATGAGGTGGTGACTTTCCTTAAAGGCTTCCTTGCTGCCGACGGTGTCATAGTTACATTGCAGAATGGATTGCCCGAGCTTGGCATTGCACAGATTGTGGGCGAGGAGCGTGTGCTTGGCTGTACTGTAGCTTGGGGCGCTACGATGGGCGAGCCTGGTGTGTGTGAACTCACTAGTGCACCCGACTCTTTGTCTTTCTCGCTCGGTTCGCTGTCGTCGGAACCCAATGTGCATCTCGACGATGTAAGGATGCTTCTCGAAAAGATGGGCACAGTGGAGATTGACAGGAATTTCATAGGCTCGCGCTGGAGCAAGCTGCTCATCAATGCGGCATTCTCGGGTATGAGTGCAGTTCTGGGCTGTACATTTGGCGAGGCTGCCGGCAACAGGAGGTCGCGCAGGGTGGTGCAGGCTATCATCAAGGAGTGTATCGATGTGTGTGCTGCGGGGAATATCAGGATTGAGCCTGTGCAGGGTAAGGATATTGTAAAACTGCTCGACTACAGCAACGCAATAAAGAAGGCTTTCTCTTTCTTTATCATTCCCATTGCAATACGCAAGCACGCACGTCTTAAGGCAAGTATGCTCCAGGACCTCGAGAAGGGCAAGAAGAGCGAGGTGGATGCCATTAACGGTGCTGTATGTGTATATGGACGGAAGGTCTCTGTGCCTACTCCTATGAATGATAAGGTGGTGGAGATTATACATCTTATCGAAGAGGGCAAATTGTCTCCTTCGTTCGATAATATGCAGTATTTTGAATAATTATGATAATAGGAATGCAAAAGACGGTTTGACTAAAATGGCTCTTTTAATCCAAACGCCATAAGAATGATGGTGACCCAAAAGCACATTGGGTCACCATCATCTCTTTTATTCTCCAAAATCGAATTCCAATTGTCGTGGCTCCTCGCCTGTGAGGTTATAGCTCAAACGGTGATGCGGTGTCACTCCATACTCCCTTATTGCTGCGCGGTGCTTGGCAGTGGGGTAGCCCTTGTTGCTTGCCCAGTCGTACTGCGGGTACTCGCGTGCAAGGGCGAGCATATAGTCGTCGCGATATGTCTTTGCTAGTATTGAGGCTGCTGCTATGCTCATATATGTGGCATCGCCCTTGACAACAGTCTTGAATGGGATATTCCTGTAGGGGGTGAATTTGTTGCCGTCTATGATAAGGTGCTCGGGCTCAACTTTCAGCTGCTCCACAGCGCGGTGCATTGCAAGGATTGATGCGCGCAGTATGTTTATGCGGTCAATCTCCTTTGCTGTCACAATGCCCACAGCCCACGCTATGGCCTCGCTCTCTATGATGCTGCGCAGCTGGTAGCGCTTGCTCTCGGTGAGTTTCTTGGAGTCGTTGAGAAGTTCGTTCCTGAAGTCGGGCGGGAGAATGACAGCGGCGGCATATACGTCGCCTGCCAGACATCCACGGCCTGCCTCGTCACAGCCCGCCTCGGCTATTCCCTCTATCATATATGGTTTCAGCATACTCTCTCTCTACGGTATTATGCGAACATCCTTGCAACGCGCTTTATGCCCTCTATGAGCGCGTCAACCTCGGCCATCGTATTGTACAGGGCAAACGAGGCGCGTACCGTGCCGGGTATTCCCAGATGGTCGATGAGGGGCTGTGCGCAGTGGTGGCCCGTGCGTATGGCTATGCCAAGGTGGTCGAGCAACGTGCCGAGGTCGGCGGGGTGTATGTTGCCCACAAGGAACGATACGGCCGAGCCGTCGGGCTTACCCAATATGCGTATGCCTTCAATCTCATTGAGGCGCTCCAGGGTATACTGTGTCAGCGCGTGTTCGTGGCGGGAAATGTTGCCGATGCCTATGCTCTCTACAAAGTCTATTGCCTTGCCAAGTGCTATTGCTCCAATGTAATTGGGAGTGCCTGCCTCGAACTTGTAGGGCAACTCGTTGTACGTTGTATGCTCAAAGCGCACTGTCTGTATCATCTCGCCTCCTCCCTGGTAGGGTTGCAGGCGGTTGAGCCACTCCTCCTTGCCGTAGAGCACTCCGATGCCTGTAGGGGCATATACCTTGTGTCCGCTGAAGGCAAGGAAATCGGCATCCAGGGCCTGTACGTCCACTTTTATGTGTGGGGTACTCTGTGCTCCGTCTATGAGGACGGGTACATTATGGCTATGGGCAATATCTATGCACTCCTTTATGGGGTTGGTGCAGCCGAGCACGTTGGATACGTGTGTAAGGCTTACAAGGCGTGTCCTGCCGGTAAACATCCCTCTGTATGCCTCGACGTCGAGTGTGGCATCCTCTCTCAAGGGGATTACCTTTATTGAAATGCCTATGCGCTCGCGCAGCATCTGCCAGGGCACAATGTTGCTGTGGTGCTCCATTGTGGATATGATAACCTCGTCGCCCTCGTGCAGCAAGGTGTTGCCCAGTGCGGTTGCCAGAAGGTTTATGCTCTCTGTAGTGCCGCGTGTGAATATCACCTCGTGGCTGTGTGCTGCGTTTATAAAGCCGCGTACCTTATGGCGTGCATCCTCGAACTGCTCGGTGGCGACCTGTGACAGGTGGTGTATGCCGCGGTGTACGTTGGCGTTTACGGTGCAGTAGGCCTCGCTTATTGCGTCTATCACGCAGCGTGGCTTTTGTGTGGTGGCGGCATTGTCGAGGTACACGAGCGGCTTGCCGTGTACCTGACGGCCGAGTATGGGGAATTCTTTACGTATTTCGTCGGGGTTGAACATCTTTGTCTCTTCTCTTGCGTGTGTTATTGTTTGCACAGTGCGCAACCCTTGCAGCGGTTAAGCTCGCCACGGAAACGCTTCTCTACCAGAATGTGCAGACGGTCGCGCAGCGCGTCGATGCCGATGCTGTCTATGACTTCTCCTGCAAAGGCGAACATCAGCAGGTGACGTGCCTCGTCCTTGGGTATGCCGCGCTGCTGCATATAGAACAGTGCGCTTTCGTCGAGCTGTCCAACGGTTGAGCCGTGGCTGCACTTCACGTCGTCGGCATATATCTCCAGCTGTGGCTGTGCGTACATCCTTGCGCAGCTTGTGAGACACAGGTTGCGGTTGGTCTGCTGCGATGCGGTGTGCTGGGCATCGGGGTATATGTGCATCTTGCCGGCAAATACTCCTGTCGACTGCTCGTCGAGGATATATTTGTAGAGCTCGTTGCTGGTGCAGCGTCCTACCTTGTGCTCCACGAGTGTGTGGTTGTCGGTGTGCTGCTGCTTGTCGCAAATGGCGAGTCCGCTAAGGTTGGCTTCGGCGCCTTCTCCCTCGAGGCTCACATAAGCACCGTTGCGTGTAAAGCCTCCGGTGAGTGTTATGCAGCTGTGGTTGAAGGTGCTGTAGCCCATCTGTCGCACGAAAAGGTGTGCCAGACGGTTGTTGGCATAGCCTGTTTCCTCGAGCTCAAATAGGTTGAGCGATGCGTTGTTGCCCAGGAACACTTCGGTTATCTGTGTCGAGAGGGTGGCCTTCTCGTTCGAAGAGTGGTCGCACACGAGCAGGTTGGCTTTTGCGCCATCCTCGAGTATCACAAGAAGTCGGCGGTTGCTCATCATTTCTATGTTGGAGCGCAGTAGTGTGACAAGCTGTATTGTCTCCTTGAGCTCCGTGTTACGGGGTATGTAGAGCAGCATTCCGTCCTGCACAAAGGTGGTGTTGAACTGTGCTATGCTGTCGCCGTTGCAGGCAAGCGCATTATAATAGGGTGCAAGCAACTCTCCGTGTGTACGTGCGTATGCATTGAGACTGCCCAGAAGGACACCCTCGGGCAGGCTGCTGTTGGAATTCTCTTCGGATTGGTAGCAGTCGTTTACTATGAACTCCTGACGTGTGGCAAGGTTGGGCACGTCGCAGGTGAAACCCTCGCGGGGGTTGTCGCCCATCTTTACGCGTCCAAGGTTAACGCCGTAGTCGGTGGCAAACAGTTTCTCCACGTTGCTGTTGCGGTAGGCCTCGTCCTTTATTGTGGGAAAGCCCTGTGCCGCGAACTTGGCAAACGCTGCGGGGCGGTGCTCGTTGAGCAACGTGGCGCAGGGGTTGTCTATCAGGCTGCGGTTCTCCTCAAAGAGCTTTATGTATTCTGTCTCGTTCTTCATCGCTCTCTTATTGGGGATTCTTTATCCAGTCGTATCCGCGCTCCTCGAGCTCAAGTGCAAGCTCGGGACCTGCTGTCTTTACAATCTTTCCGTTGTACAGCACGTGTACAATGTCGGGCTTGATGTAGTCGAGCAGACGCTGGTAGTGTGTGATGACAAGGGTCGATGTGTCGGGACGCTTGAGTTTGTTCACTCCCTCGGCTACTATGCGCAGTGCGTCGATGTCGAGGCCCGAGTCGGTCTCGTCGAGGATGCTGAGCGTTGGTTCGAGCATTGCCATCTGGAATATCTCGTTGCGCTTCTTCTCGCCACCGCTGAAACCTTCGTTCACCGAACGGTTGGCAAGCTTGCTGTCGAGGTTGACAAGGGCGCGTTTCTCGCGCATCAGCTTCAGGAAGTCGCCGGCGCTCAAAGGTGCCTCGCCAAGTGCCTGGCGCTTGGCATTTATGGCTGCGCGCATAAAGTTTGTCATACTCACTCCTGCAATCTCTACGGGATACTGGAACGAGAGGAAGATACCTGCGTGGCTGCGCTCCTCGGGGTTGAGTGCAAGAAGGTCCTGTCCCTTGTATATCACTTCGCCCTCGGTAACGGTATATGCCGGATGGCCTACAAGTACGTTGCTCAGTGTGCTCTTGCCCGAACCGTTGGGACCCATTATGGCGTGTACTTCGCCGGGCTTAACGGTGAGGTTTATTCCTTTAAGAATCTCCTTGCCGTCTATGCTGGCGTGGAGGTTTTTTATCTCTATAAGATTTTCCATTGTTTCTCTTTTTTATTTGGTGTTTAGAAGCCTTTCAACCTACAGAGCCTTCGAGCGATACGCTAAGTAGCTTCTGTGCTTCGATGGCGAATTCCATAGGCAGTTTGTTGAGTACCTCCTTGGCATATCCGTTGACAATGAGTCCTATTGCCTCTTCGGTGCCTATTCCGCGCTGGTTGCAGTAGAATAGCTGCTCTTCGGAAATCTTCGAGGTGGTGGCTTCGTGTTCAATTACTGCGCTGTCGTTGTGTATGTCCATATAGGGGAACGTATGTGCCCCGCAAAGGCTACCCAGGAGCAGCGAGTCGCATTGGCTGTAGTTGCGTGCACCGTCGGCGCTCTTGCTCACGCGTACAAGTCCTCGGTAGGAGTTCTGGCTCTTGCCGGCAGATATTCCCTTGCTGATGATGGTGCTGCGGGTATTGCGTCCCAGGTGTATCATCTTGGTACCGGTGTCGGCCTGCTGGTAGTTGTTTGTAACGGCTACCGAGTAGAACTCACCCTGTGAGTTGTCGCCACGCAGGATGCAGCTGGGGTATTTCCACGTTATTGCCGAGCCTGTCTCCACCTGTGTCCACGAGAGCTTGCTGTTGTTTCCGCGGCACTCCCCGCGCTTGGTGACAAAGTTGTATACACCTCCCTTGCCCTCGGCATCACCGGGATACCAGTTCTGTACGGTGCTGTATTTTACCTCGGCATTCTCGCATACTATAATCTCTACGATTGCAGCGTGCAGCTGGTTCTCGTCGCGCATAGGTGCGGTACATCCTTCGAGGTACGATACGTAGCTGTTGTCGTCGGCCACAATGAGTGTGCGCTCGAACTGTCCGGTATTTGCAGCGTTTATTCTAAAGTATGTCGACAGCTCCATAGGGCAGCGGACACCTTTGGGGATATATACGAATGAACCGTCGCTGAATACGGCGCTGTTAAGCGCTGCAAAGAAATTGTCGCGGTAGTTCACTACGCCGCCAAGATACTTGCGTACAAGGTCGGGGTACTCCTGTATGGCTTCGCTCATAGAGCAGAATATGATTCCTTTCTCCTTGAGCTCCTCCTTGAATGTTGTCTTTACCGACACCGAGTCCATAACGGCATCTATTGCCATACCGCTCAGTGCAAGGCGTTCCTCGAGGGGGATGCCGAGCTTCTCGAATGTCTTCATAAGCTCGGGGTCAATCTCGCTGTTCTGCTTCTTGCTCTTTTGGGTTGGGTCGGCATAATATGAGATTGCCTGATAGTCGATAGGGGGGATGTCAAGGTGCGCCCACGTGGGCATTTCGAGTGTCAGCCAGTATCTGTATGCAGTAAGGCGGAACTCGAGCATCCATTCGGGCTCGTTCTTTTTCTTGGATATGAGTCTTATGACATCCTCGTTGAGTCCCTTTTCTATTATCTCGGTGCTTACGCTGCTGAAAAAGCCATATTCATAGGCTTTATCGGCTATCTTCTTGAATATGTTGTTACTCTGTTTTTTCATCTATATCCTTTTTCAACTCGCCGAGTATCGACAGTGTTATGTTTTGAACCTTGTTATATAACATTGATTCTTTTTGTGTTGTTCTGCTGAATAGCTTGATTTCGGGCATAATGGCATTGCCGGCATTGGTAATGCCCACTACGAGCAGTATGGCTATTACAGTGCTCAGTACTGCTCCCAATATGCGGTCCATGAAGGCCAGATGGATGGCTTTCAACAGTGCAGATACAATCCATCCTGCTATCTTGAACAGCAGGATGACTGCTAATATTATTCCAATGAAAGCAGCCGCCGTGCATACTATGCTCTCCCATCCGGTTGCGCTCTGAATCCTTTGCGCTACAGGGGCGTAGAAGAGCACTGCCTGCAGAAGTCCTATCACAATTCCCACTCCAAATGAGAGTTGGCTTATCAACCCTTTGAAGTATCCTATTGCAAAGCCTATAATCAGTGCTACAATCAGTACTATATCCAAATTGTTCATAGTAGTTGCTGATTTGACAGGTTCCTGTAGTATTTCTCAGTTTCAGGTATCGTCTATCCTGTAATACGGTTGCAGGATATGCGATACGTAAGTTTAATTTCGGCAGGCGGCCATATATGTCGCCTGCCGAAATTCATCTATTGTATCAAAGCTTCTGCTTTACCTCTACCTGAACAAATGTCTCGATGATATCGCCTACCTTGATGTCATCCTGTGATACAAGGCTTATACCGCACTCGAAGTTGGTACCTACCTCGCGTACATCCTCCTTGAAACGCTTGAGGGCTGCAAGGTTGCCTGTGTGGATGACAATACCGTCGCGTATGAGGCGTGCACGGTCGGTACGCTTTACCTTTCCTTCGCGTACGACACAGCCGGCTACTGTACCCACCTTGCTTATGTGGAAGGTCTCGCGTACCTCTATGGTAGCTGTAACCTCTTCCTTCACGATGGGGGCAAGCATACCCTCCATAGCGGCCTTCACCTCCTCGATAGCGTCGTAGATGATAGAGTAGAGACGGATGTCCACACCCTCGTTCTCGGCTACCTTGCGTGCCATTACCGAAGGACGTACCTGGAAACCTACGATAATTGCGTCCGAAGCGGCAGCAAGGCTCACGTCGCTCTCTGAAATCTGACCCACAGCCTTGTGGATGACGTTTATCTGTATGGTCTCGGTCGAGAGCTTGATGAGCGAGTCGCTCAATGCCTCTATTGAACCGTCCACGTCTCCCTTTACGATTATGTTCAGTGTCTGGAAGTTTCCGAGTGCTATGCGGCGGCCAACCTCGTCGAGGGTAAGCATCTTCTGGGTGCGCAATCCCTGCTCGCGCTGCAACTGCTCGCGCTTGCCTGTTATTTCGCGTGCCTCGCGCTCGCTCTCTACAACGTTGAATATGTCACCTGCCGCAGGCGCACCGTTCAATCCAAGGATAAGTGCAGGCTCGGCAGGACGTACCTCCTTGATACGCTGGTTACGCTCGTTGAAGATAGCCTTGACCTTACCCCACTGTGTGCCGGCTACAACAATGTCGCCCACACGCAGTGTACCGTTCTGTACAAGCACTGTTGCCACGTATCCGCGTCCCTTGTCAAGGGTAGACTCTATTACCGAGCCTGTTGCCTTGCGGTCGGGGTTTGCCTTGAGCTCAAGCAGTTCGGCCTCAAGGAGCACTTTCTCCATAAGTTCCTCGACACCCATACCCTGTTTTGCCGAGATTTCCTGTGACTGGTATTTGCCTCCCCAGTCCTCTACAAGCATATTGAGCTGTGCAAGCTCCTCCTTGATGCGGTTGGGGTCGGCCGAAGGCTTGTCCACCTTGTTGATGGCAAAGACAATGGGTACGCCCGCTGCCATTGCGTGGTTGATGGCCTCCTTTGTCTGGGGCATCACATTGTCGTCGGCAGCGATGATGATGATGGCAATATCGGTAATCTTGGCTCCGCGGGCACGCATAGCGGTAAACGCCTCGTGACCGGGTGTGTCAAGGAATGTGATGTGCTTGCCGTTCTCCATCTTTACATTGTATGCACCGATGTGCTGTGTGATACCGCCCGCCTCGCCGGCAATGACGTTCGACTTGCGTATGTAGTCGAGGAGTGAGGTCTTTCCGTGGTCAACGTGTCCCATAACTGTGATGATGGGAGCACGGGGCTGGAGATCCTCCTCGGTGTCCTGCTCTTCTTCAATTGCATTGGCAACCTCGGCGCTTACATACTCTGTAGTAAAGCCGAACTCTTCGGCTACAAGGTTGATGGTCTCTGCGTCGAGACGCTGGTTGATAGATACCATCATACCGATGCTCATACAGGTTGCAATGACCTGTGTTACAGAGATGTTCATCATACTTGCAAGCTCGTTTGCGGTTACGAACTCGGTGAGCTTGAGTACCTTGCTCTGCTCCATCTCGTCCATAGCCTGCTGCTGCTGACGCTCGGCTGCGAGTTCGCGCTTGTCCTTGCGGTATTTTGCCGAGCTCTTCTTGCCTCGGCTTGTAAGACGGTCGAGTGTCTCCTTTATCTGCTTCGATACATCTTCCTCGCTTACGTCCGACTTGTCGAAGCGCTTGTGCTTGCTGTCGCGCTCCTTGCGGCTGCCCTGTGAGGGGTTGTCGCTGCTCTTGCTCTTGTTGCGGTTGCCCGACCACTCCTGCTGTTGCTGCTCGCCTTCGTTCTCTATGTTTACACGCTGGTTGCCGCCTATGCGGTTGCGCTTTTTCTTCTTGTCGCTGTTGTTGCCTGCGTTTCCGCCGCCATTGCTGCCGCCGCCGCGCTGTGCATCCTTCTGCTGCTTGCGCTGCTCTTCGCGCTGACGCTCCTTCTCTTCGCGCTCCTTCTTCTTTTCTTCCTTGCTCTTCTTCTTGGGGCGTGTCGACTGGTTTATTGCCGAAAGGTCAATCTTGCCCACTACATTGAAGCTGGGTATCACATCCTCAATCTGTGTCAGTGAGGGACGCTCCTCTCCGCCCTTGGGTGTCTCTTCAACGGGCTGCGCCTGAGCTACGGGCTTCTCCTCAACTACATGCTGCTCAACCTTTGCGGGCTCGTGGGGCTTCTCCTCACTTGCGGGCTTTGCGGGCTCTCTCTTCTCGGTAGACTGTGCTGTTGCTGTTGCCTTCTGTCCCTTCTTGTCGCGACGGATAGGCTGGCTGCGACGGCTCAGTGCCTCGAGGTCGATGCTGCGTGTCACGGTTATCTTTGACTCGGGCTTTGCTGGCTCTTCGGCTACTTCGGGCTTTGCAGGGGCTTCGGGTGCCGCAGTCTCTTCCTTGGGCTTTGCTTCGCTTGTCTTAGCCTTGTTCTGCCTTTGCTGTGTGAACTTGTCCGATTCCTGGCGGACATTCTTATCGGTACTGAATGCCTCCATAAGCAGGTTATATCCCTCTTCGGGTACTACAGCGTTGGGATCTTCCTTTATGTCGATACCTTTTTTCTGTAGAAACTCCACTATGGTGTTGAGTCCGATGTTGAGTTCTTTTTGTATTTTATTAAGTCTTATCTTCATTAGTTGCTCTTTTTTTTGTTAATCTGTTCTTGTGACGAATCAAGTGGGATGTCCATTATTCGGCATCTTCCTCAAATTCGGCCTTAAGAACGCTCAACAGGTGGTCTACTGTGTCTTCTTCAAGGTCGGCCTTCTCAATGAGTATCTCGCGAGGTGCGTTGAGGACCGATTTTGCAGTGTCGTAACCCAGCTTCTTTATTGCATTGATTATCCACTCGTCAATTTCGTCGGTGAATTCATCGAGGTAGATGTCATCCTCGAGTGTACTCTCATCTACATCGCGGTAAACATCGATAGTGTACTCGGTAAGCATACTTGCGAGCTTGATGTTGAGTCCGTTCTTACCGATAGCCAATGATACCTCCTCGGGCTTCAGATATACGTCGGCGCTCTTCTTCTCCTCGTCGATGAAGATGGTGAACACCTTTGCAGGGCTAAGGGCGCGCTTGATGAACAGCTCGATGTTCGATGTGTAGTTTATTACGTCGATATTCTCGTTGCGGAGCTCGCGCACGATACCGTGTATACGTGAACCCTTTACACCTACGCAGGCACCTACGGGGTCGATGCGGTCGTCGTATGTCTCAACTGCAATCTTGGCTCTCTCGCCGGGGATACGTGCAATGCGCTTGATGGTGATGAGACCGTCGTTTATCTCGGGTACCTCGAGCTCAAAGAGACGCTGGAGGAACAGGGGCGATGTACGGCTCAGGATAATCTTGGGATTGCTGTTCTGGTTGTCGACACGCTCCACAACTGCACGTACGTGATCGCCCTTGCGGTAGAAGTCCGAAGGAATCTGCTCAGTCTTGGGAAGTATGAGCTCGTTGCCCTCGTCGTCGAGAAGCAGAATCTCCTTCTTCCATATCTGGTAAACCTCGCCGCTTACAATCTTGCCCACTTTCTGGCTGTATTTGTTGTAGAGGCTGTCTTTCTCCAATTCCAGGATTTTAGATGCAAGTGTCTGGCGAAGGTTGAGGATTGCACGGCGGCCGAACTCTGCAAAGTTCACAATCTCGCTCACCTCCTCGTCAATCTCGAATGTCTCGTCAATCTGCTGGGCCTCGCTCAGTGAAATCTCAAAGTTGCTGTCCTTTACCTGGTCGTCGGCTACTACGATACGGCGGCGCTGTATCTCAAAATCGCCACGGTCGGGGTTCACGATAACCGAATAGTTCTCGTCGGTACCGAAGAGGTTTACTATTACTTTGCGGAAACTCTCCTCGAGTACGCTGATCATTGTTGTGCGGTCGATGTTCTTCGATACCTTGAATTCTTGAAATGTATCAAGAAGGCTTGCTGTTTCTTCTTTCTTTGCCATTTTATTTGAAATTTATAATATACTTCGTGTACTTTACCTCGTCGTAGGCGAAACGTATCTCCTCCTCGACAAGCTGCGGGCGCTTGCTGCCCTCTACTTTCTCCTTTTTGCTTACACAGAGTGTAAAACAATCTTCGTCGGCCGATTTCAAAATTCCTTTCAGCTTCTTGCCGGCCTTGCTCAACACCTCAACCTCCTTGCCTATGTGTATGACATATTGCTGGACTACTTTGAAAGGTTGTCCCAAACCGGCTGAACCAACTTCGAGCTCGTAGTCCTCATCGTCGCGGCACAGACCGTTCTCTATGTGTCTGCTCAGTTCTGCGCAGTCTTCTATCCACACTCCATCGGCGTGGTCAATCTCTACGGTAATCTTGTCGTCTTTGCCTATGGCTACATCTACAAGGAAATACTCTTTGTCGGCAAGCCACTCGCTTGTCAACTCAATGACTCTTTGTTTGTCAATCATAATTCCGAATTTGTCTTATAAAAAGAAGAATTTGTTGTTAATGAATATGTTGTATAAAAAAGAGGGGCTTGGCGGCCCCTCAAATCATCTTCATACAATGCAAAGGTAGTCATTTAAAAGAGAATTGCCAAATATTTATGCGATTTTTATCTGTCCCGATACTTATTTTTCATATCTTCGCATAAATTTAATTTTATACTGCACTATGAAGGCTAAGGATGCTAATATGAGATTTTTGTTCGGCAGCGTGTCGTTCTTTATACTGATAATGGTGGTGGTACTGTTCAGCTATTTTGTGTTGCGCTTTTCGATGAAGGAGAGCGGGGTATCGTCGGGATACCGCTATGCCATCACCTTTTCGGAACAGTTCGAGGGTACTTGCTACGACCTGTATCTTAACGATTCGCTGTTGTATGTGGGCAATCCTGTCAGCACCGATACTGTAATCCGTGCTTTGGGCAAGAGGCTGGATAATGCCCTGCTGCTTGTAGAAAAGAACAGCGACATTGTAACGGTCCTCGAGGTTGAGCCGTATGGCGAGTTGCGCATATGCATAGGCGGTGACGGCGAACTGGTGGTGGCCGATGCCGCCGA
>JAFYSC010000001.1 GCA_017546635.1 Bacteroidaceae bacterium
CCAACGGTCGCCGCCCGTAGGGGCTAAAGGCAATGTATCTCTAAAAAAGATGTGTTATGAGATCCTTCCGCCGCTGCGCTCTGTCAGGATGACACTTCCTCGTAAATTAAACGATTTATGGGTCAACTGCTATATTATTACTAAATTTTAACCAAATAGTAATATACAAATCTCTATTTGGCAACAATTATTACGGTGTCATTAGAGAGAAAGAGAGAGTATATTAATATTGCTATAGCCCTTCAGATTAGAATAATACCAAAAAAATGTATCAAAGTAGTATAATACACTACTTTGATACATTTTTAATTTAGCACTAAACCTTTGCCCTAACAGCACAACAAGAATCGCGCATTCAACAACGCAACCCACAAATTTACCTATCTAATCAAAAGCCTGCTCTATAAAAGCCCCGCAATGGTTCACTTGGCAATCCAATATCCAAGCGCAACCAGCAGCACTCCTGCCACAATACTTGCAGCAACATACGACACGAGGCTAAGAAATCCGTCCTGAAGAATCCTCAGGCTCTCATTGGCAAAAGTAGAAAAGGTGGTAAATCCTCCGCAAAAACCGACAGAAAGGAAAAGACACCACGACGACGAAGTTGCATTATATTTCCCGAACAGACCCAATACAAATCCCAGCAGCAAGCAACCCAAAGAGTTCACCACAAAAGTCCCCAACGGGAAGAGTGTACCACAAGCACTCTTCAGCAGCATAGAAATCAAATACCTCAATGCCCCACCAAGAAAACTGCCGGCACCAACAAGAAACATCGACCTTAACATAATCACGCGTTACATTATTAATAATGGACAACCTATCGGTTTATTAACCCACACAAAAATAATGCTATTTTTTCACATCACAGCACTTCGGCATTCAAAGAGACTATTTTGTCGCACCCCCCTGCAGCAACAGTTGCATTATTGCTGCGCACACCACTCTCTATTCTTGTTTAGAGAGCGTTCCAATCGCATTCTTACCTACTTTTATAATTAATTTTAATGGCTGTTGAAAAATATAGTCAATTTTACATCCTTATTAGCCAATTTTGACTATATTTTTGTAGGCACAAACAAAACCCACTAACGCTATGAAAAATCAAATCTACAAAAGTATCAGAGAACAAAGGAAAGAGGCCGTAATAAACACCTTCTTTGACACAGTGAAAAAGATGAGTGCCAAAAACCCTTATGTGACAAACAAGGAGATTCTTGCAAAAGCCGTAAACGAACAGGCGCCACGTTTCTTCATCAATTTCGAGAGTGCACGACGTTTCGTTTCACTTATGGCGCGCAAGAAGAAGCTCCCTATGGTAAACAAGAACAAGCTGGCTATGTACAAGGAGATATACCGCCGCTACAAGGAGCGTTGCAAAGGCGAATCCGGACACTACAAGATGCTTGAAAAGATAATAGAAGAACCCGCACCGTCGTTCTACCTCGACGAGAGCACATTCCAGGGAATAATATACAAGACACTGCGTGAGCGCAACAGCGCAAGCTACGCCTGAGAAACCAGCCATAAGAACAACAGCTATGAAGATAGAGACAATAACGATATCATACAACAGGATACTGCAACGCATATATGTGCACAGCTACTATACAGGCGAGGCACGTAAAGCCGGCGGAGTGCCGCCGAACCTTGCAGCAACAATACAGGCGAGCGACAGCAACAGGGATATACTGACACAGCTAATAGACTCGTCGATAGCCGAGACAACGAATACACTGACACGCTATTTGGGTATCTGCACAGCGCAGCACGACAGCGAAAAAGCCGAAACGGCACTAAGCATTGAAATACCCGAGAATTATCCGAGGGAGTGCCTGCAACAGATTGCCCAGACAATAGAGGAATATGCCACAATGCGCGCTTTGGGACAATGGTTGATACAGAACAAGCCCGACGAAGCTGTGGCAGCTGTACAAGAGACACAAATGGCAGCGATGCGCCTGCGCGAACTGATGAGCCTGCGCAAACGTCCCTGCAAGCATCCCGGCACTCCCGACAACAATATTGCGCTATAAGAAACGCATACAAGAACAGACACCCCACAAACACCGACACAATGAAAAACACAATCATAATAGACCGTAGCGCACTGCAACAGCAAGTGGACCTGAGGAACCATTATATGGGCGATGCCATAAAACGTGCCGACCTCAATGCCGACACAATCCAGAGCAGCGCCGAGGAGAGAGACCTTTTCCTTATCTTCCTCAGGGAAGCCTGCAACGAGCTTCTCTCCACTGTTGCATTGCGTTTCGCGTCTGTAACATACGACATTGACAAGGATTATATCCTCATTACAATAGAGAGCGACGGCGAAGTACCGCAGCATATACTGCCCCTGCTCAAGCAGTCGATAAACGACTATCTTGCAAATGAGCTCACCCTGCAATGGCTGCTTCTGCGACGACCCGATGCCGCAAGCAGCTACATAACGCTCCGTCCGACACTTTTCCAGAATGTGCAGCAACAGCTCGCCAAGATGAGCCGTACAAAGAAGGTGCGCCGCAGGAGCACCAACCTTGCAGGAATTTAATCCACATCAGGCTATGGATAAGGAAGAAATGATAAAAGCCAACATAGAGCGGATAGGGAAAATACAATCGGTCTACAACCCAATAACAGGAGAAGGCTCAACAAGCATCCCACGCACAAGGATACATATCGACGGTTTTCCGCTAAAGGAGATAAACCTACCGTCGACGATGACCGCCGACAAGGAGATATCCTCACTCATAGAAAAAGGCGCTCACAACTACTTACGCTCCTCGGGAACCGTCTCTCCCGAGGAGCGCGACATACTACGGCTATGGATAAGCTTCTGCCGCACACGCATAAGGCACGACTTTGAGTACTGGGCACGCAGCTGCGCCATAATATCGGACAAGGGAAAAGGGCGCGACACACCATTTACGCTCAACCGCGCCCAACGGCAGTATCTCAAGGCAATGGAGAGCCTGCGCCTTGCCGGCAAGCCCATAGACATAATACTGTGCAAGGCACGCCAATGGGGAGGAAGCACACTCACACAGCTATATATGCTGTGGATACAGCTTGTACACAAAAGGAACTGGAACAGCGTGATATGCGGCGACATAGAGAAACAGTCGTCCATAGTGGCAGGAATGCTCTCTAAAGTCATTGCACGTTACCCCATTTGGGCAACAGAGGGCCGACGCCTTGTCACATCGCCCTATCAGGGAACGCGCAACAGCCGCATAATAAACCTGAGCAACAGCCGCTACTCGCTCGGCTCGTCGCAAAAGCCCGACTCGCTGAGAAGCGAGGATATAAGTATGGCACACCTCACCGAGGTGGGACTGTGGAAAGAGACAGCAGGACGCAAGCCCGAAGACCTTGTGCAGTCGATTTTCGGCTCGATAGCCAGCGGGGCATATACCGTAAAAGTGATGGAGTCCACTGCCAAAGGAGTGGGCAACTTCTTTCACCGCACGTGGATAGAGGCGGTAGAGGGGCGCAACAACTTCACCCCCGTCTTTATTCCGTGGTACAGCATCGACCTATACAGCAAGCCCCTTGCCCGCGAGGAGTACCCATCGTTCATAGAGAGTATGAACGAATATGAGCGGCACCTCTTTGAACTTGGAGCAACACTTGAGGCAATATGCTGGTACCGCGACAAGCGCCGCGAGATACCCGACGAGTGGCGTCTCTTCTCCGAGTTCCCCTCCACCGCCGAGGAAGCTTTCCAAAGTACCGGACGGCGCGTCTTCCGCATCTCCTACGTACAGAACATACGCGAGGGGTGCGTACCTCCCCATTTTGTCGGGGATATTGACAACGGCAAGTTCGTTCCCCTTGCACCGGGCGAGAAGAGGGACGAGGATTGCCTTTGGGTGTGGCTTATGCCCGACGAGGAACAGTTCTTCCGCGACCGCTACATTGTGACGGTAGACGTTGGAGGAGTGAGCGACAAGGCCGACTACTCGTGCATCATTGTGGCCGACCGCCTTGCTATGCTCAGCGGAGGAGTGCCCGAGATTGCAGCCTGCTGGCACGGGCACATAGAACACGACAAACTGGCCTGGAAAGCAGTGGAGATTTCCCGCGCCTACGGCAATGCGCTGTTGGTGATTGAGGCAAACACCCTTGAGACCGAGGGTACCGAGGGCGACAATTTCGAATATATACTGAACGAGATAGCAGGACGCTACAGCAACCTGTACAGCAGGACCTCGCAACAGGAGATAAGGCAGGGACGGCCGCGCCGTTGGGGTTTCCATACAAACCCGTCGACAAAGCCTATGGTAATAAACTTTCTCATAAAAGCACTGCGCGACGGCCTGTACGTTGAGCGCTGCCTGCCCACCACCCACGAACTCGACCTTTACGAAATCAAGGAGAACGGACGCGAGATGGGCGCAGTAGAGGGCAACCACGACGACCGGGTTATGGCAACC
>JAFYSC010000019.1 GCA_017546635.1 Bacteroidaceae bacterium
TTAGAAGAAAAACGTCAAAAAAAACACAATGCTATGAAAGCAAGAAACACAATAATCAGAGTCATCGGCCTGTTGCTGTGTATGTTCTTTGCAATACCAATGTCGGCACAGAGCAATACAACAGTAAAAGGTATCGTATTGGATGAATTCGACTCCCCGCTCCCCGGCGCGAGCGTAGCAGTGCTCAACCACAAAAAAATGGCACGAGGCACAAGTACCGACATCAATGGTGAATTCAAGATTGATGTAAACATAGACAAGGGCGACAGCGAAATTGCATTCAGCTTCGTTGGTACAAAGACACGAAAAATCAGGCTGACGAAGGAGAATATAAAAACACCTCTCGAAATTCGTCTCTTGCCCGACGAATCGGTACTCGAAGAGGTTACAATTGTAGAGGACGGATACGCACGCCTTCCCCGAAAGGATATGGTTGGAGCATTCACTACCGTCAAGGCCGACGATATACTTATGCCCGCCTATCAGAGCATCGACCAGATGCTCCAAGGCAAGATAGCCGGAATGAGCGTTGTGAACACCTCGGCGCGTGTGGGAGCATCGCCCAAGATAACCATTCGCGGAACATCGACCATCCTTGGCAACACCGACCCCCTGTGGGTAGTAGACGGTGTAATACAGGAGGACCCTCTGTCAATAGATATGAGTTCGTCAATCACCACGGATATGCGCGAGCTCATCGGTAACCAGATATCGTGGCTCAACCCGCAGGACATTGACAACATCACCGTGCTCAAGGACGCATCGGCTACAGCCATCTACGGTTCAAAGGCATCGAACGGTGTTATTGTTGTTACCACCAAAAAGGGAACACCCGGACGCGTAAGCGTAAACTACACAGCCAACCTCTCGGTGCGCGAGCGCCCCACATACGACATATACGACTATATGAACTCCTACGAGCGCATACAGTTCAGCAAGGAGGCGTATGAGGCAGGAGTACGCTACCAGACAGAGCCTCTTCCTCAGGTGTACACCTACGAGGGACTTATGGCAATGTTCAACAAACGTATGATAAACGAGGAGCAATTCTCGCGCTACCTACAGCGCCTTGAAACAGTAAACACCGACTGGTTCGACCTGTTGACACGCAACTCTGTGAGCCAGAACCACAACCTGAGCCTCTCGGGAGGAACAGACAAATACACCTACAATGCATCGATAGGCTACTCCGACAACAAGGGATACGAGATTGGCAACGACAACGACCAGATAACCACCCGCCTGAGCATCAACAGCAACGTGAGCGACAGGCTGAGCATAAGCGTACAGTTGAACGGAAGCGTACGCAACTCCAGCGGCTACGCAGCGGGAGTAAACCCCTACAGCTATGCAATGAACACCAGCCGCGCAATTCCCGCCTACGAGGAGAACGGCGACCTTGCATACTACTCAAAGTACTACCGCTACCAGTACAATGCACAGCTCGGCGACAACAACCAATACAGATACAATATATTCAACGAGATGGCCAACAGCCACTCAAGCAACCGAGGAACAATGTTCAACGCCTCGACTAATATATCGTACAAGATACTCAGTTGGCTCAGCTATCAGGCAACAGGCAGCATCTCGTTGAGCACCAACACCAGCGAGAGCTATGCCGGCGAAAAGACCTCACAAGTAGAGCAGCTCTACCGCGGCTACCCCTACGGCAGCGAAAAGGCAGGCAGCGAAAAGTACAACGCGGCACTTATGCCCTTTGGCGGCGTACTGAACCAGTCGAACTCGCAGACATTGTCATACAGTACCTCGCACCGTCTTGCATTCAGCAAGGAGTTCAACGAGAACCACCGCCTTAATGCAATGTTGGGTATGGAGATACGCTCGAGCGAGGGCGAGAGCGACGGCAACACCGTATGGGGCTATGTTCCCGAGCGCGGCGAGATTATCGTATCGCCCACACTGCCCGAGAATTTCAAGCCCATAGGCACAGACATCAACATAGGTTGGGGTGCACTCACACAGCTGTACAACGGCGGCTGGAGCAAGAGCTCGACCGTCACAAATTATATGTCGTTCTTTGCAACCGTGGCATACTCAATGATGAACCGCTACGTGGTGAACGTGAACGTACGTTCCGACGCATCGAACCGCTTCGGCCAGGATGTCAACAAGCAGTTCGACCCCACCTGGTCGTTCGGAGCATCGTGGAAGGTTGCCCAGGAACCCATTGTAGCCGAGAAACTCCCCTGGCTCGACCAGATGAACCTGCGTGCCACATACGGTATCCAGGGTAATGTCGTAAACAGCATAAGCCCCGAAATGATTGTACGCTACCAGGGACTGCTCAACAGCTATGGCGAATACTACCTTACAATATCGAACCTTGCCAACCCCCAGCTTAAATGGGAGCGCACAAAGACCTGGAACCTTGGCCTCGACCTTGCACTCTTTGGAATGCAGATGAACTTCGAATACTACGGACGACGCTCGCACGCCATCATACGTCAGGACATTGCACAGGAGTACGGTATATCAACAATGCCACTGAACGGTGCAATAATAACCAACCACGGTCTTGAGTACACACTTAATTTTACTCCCTACCGCACAAAGGACTTCACCTGGACTGTGGGACTCAATGCCAGCAAGAACTGGAACAAGTCGCGCGACGACGACCGCACTGCAAAGGCCGACGAGCTCACACACATAGATTTCCTTAACGGCAACAGCAGCCGTCCGTTGAAGAACGGCTACCCCCTGTCGGCATTCTGGTCGTACAAGTTCACCGGTCTCAACGGCACAAACGGATACCCCACATTCGAGAACGCCACATACGACGATGTAGCGGGCAACGGCAGTGTCGACCCCACCACATTCCTTGTATATTCGGGACAGACAGAGCCCGACTTTACAGGCGGTTTCAACACCCGCATACGCTGGAAGAATTTCCACTTCGGAGCCGACTTTGCACTTATGCTGGGTTCAAAGAAGCGCCTGCCCAATCCCTACTCGACATTCTCCAACGGCAAGATGCCCGACATCTTCGGCAACCTGTCGAAAGAGCTCAACAACCGCTGGAAAAAACCAGGCGACGAGGCATACACCAATATCCCCGCGCTCTACACCTCGGTGCGCGACTACTACAACCTGAACCTTCCCAACGGACTGTATGACAACATTTACTCTATGTGGGCACAGTCGGACGTGCGTGTAGCCGACGCATCGTTCCTGCGTTGTACACAAATATCGCTGTCGTACAGCATACCGAGCAAGATGTGCAAGAAGATTGGCTTCTCGCGCATACAGATAAGCGCAAACGTAAACAACCTTTTTGTGATAGCAAGCGACGAGTGGCGCGGATACGACCCCGAGCTCGGATACACCATACAGCCACGCGTCTACTCAATGGGACTGAATGTAGGATTCTAAAAAAACAGGAGTTATGAAACAGATATACAATATATTGGCTGCAGCGACACTGCTCGCACTGACAGCCTGCGGCGATTTCCTTGAGCCTAACTCAAAGAGCGAATTTGTTCCTAAAGATGCTGTGTCGCTCAACGAGCTGCTGCTCGGCGAGGGCTATCAGCGCAACGACATTGATGGCTTCAACGTATTCCTCAACCTGATGGACGACGACATTGAGGCTACCCCCTACCAGACACCGAGCGACGGCTTCGACCCCAACAAATACACAGCATCGTTCACCTGGCAGCCCGATATGTTCGAAATGATGGAGGAGGCCAGCGCAGGACACACCAACGTGTACCAGCGCTACTACGAGGTGATTCTTGGTGCAAATGCAGTGATAGACTATCTGGACGAGGTAAACGACACACAAGAGAACATAAACAAGGTAAAGGCACAGGCCTATGCACTGCGCGGATTCTACTACTTCAACCTTGTGAATATCTTTGGAATGCCCTACAACAACGCTCCCGACTCGCTGGGTGTACCTTTGAAATTGCACAGCGCAATTGAGGAGAGCGAGGACTATCTTGCACGCAAGACCGTACGCGAGGTGTACGCACAGATCATCAAAGACCTTGAGACAGCCGAGGCAACATACCTCGAGCTTCCTGCAAGCGAGCAGTGGAGCGCCAACTACCGCACCAGCCTGCCGATGGTACAGCTGATGCTCTCGCGCACCTATCTTTATATGGAGGATTGGACAAATGCAGCCAAGTATGCAGCCCTTGTAATGGAGAACAGGAATTTCAGCCTCGACGATATGAACGACATTCCAATGTACGGCTACGACGACAAGGGCAAGAGAGTGCGCAACTACGCATCATTCTCATCGTACAAGTCGAACGAGACAATCTGGCTCTACGGAAGCATTTCTGATATGTTCAAATGGACATACGACTATATAACCACCACAAACACCGCAACCGGCGGCAGAATGTACCCATATTTCTGTGCCTCTGAGGATCTGCTGAACACATTTGTCGACTACGACCTGCGCCTGAACCGTTACATCGTACGCTCGCCCAAAGGCTCTACAAGCGAACAGATGTATATGGCATACGGAAAGGTAAATACCGGCTACACCACACTCAAGAACGGAACTGTGGAGACCGACTACTATATGCCCAAGGCTGCTACAGGTGAGTTCGGCCGTTCACTGCGCCTCTCCGAAGCCTACCTCAACTATGCCGAAGCAATGGCAATGATTGGCGAGATTGCCGATGCTACCTATGTGCTCAACACACTTCGCGAAAAGCGCTTCGACCCCGAGGACTACGAGGATGAGACATTCGACAGCCAGGAGGAGCTGATACAGTTCGTACGCGACGAACGCCGCCGCGAGCTATGCTTCGAGGGTCACCGCTGGTTCGACCTGCGCCGTTGGGGAATGCCCTCGATAACCCACGTTTGGCACGACAACGAGACATCGTCGAGCACATACCGCCTCGAGGAGTGCGACCCTATGTACACCGTCCCCATTCCCGACGAAGCGATGGAAGCAAACGGCAAACTCATACAGAACACGCTTCCCGGCAAGCGTCAGCCTGCAAACTAACGACAGACAGAAAAACAGCATACAATTATGAAAAGGATAATAACACTTGCAAGCATCATAATTGCTGCAATGGCTACATTCACAGCCTGCACTAACGAAGAGGACGCAATAACCCCGTCGGGCAACTACTCACCCATACGCGGAGGCTTCCCTCAGGGCGACAGCAGATACGACAGCATAATAAACGACATCAAGAACGAATATGGCGTATACCTGCTCTACAAGGACATTACAGAGACCGACCTCAACCGCAACTGGCTCTCCACCGGTACGGGTGACATCTACGTTGCCGGCCCCGAAGAGGAGCGCGATGCCCCCTGCTGGAACCTTCCCGAAGAGCAGCTACCCTACTACGTCGACTATTTCAGATACGACATCTTCAGCAACATAAGCAAGGAGTTTGCAAACTCGGCATTCCCCATAAAGATGTATATGATTGACAACCTGCGTACCGAGCCGCGCGACTTTGGCGACGACTCGGGCATCACAGGCGGAACAAACACCGACCCGCGCAAATTGCTGATGAAAGGAAACTTCGACAGTTGGGCCATCAGCTTTACCGACGAGATGATGAACAGCGACGAGGCCGCATACGCACTCAAGCAGCAGCGCTGTATGCTCATCATTGAGCTCATCAAGAATGTAGACAGCAAGGGCGAACTTGGCTCACCCGACGAATTCTGGAGCGGGTTCAACTTCAAGGACACTATGGACATCAAGAACCCCGAAGCAGCAAAATACAAGTACAAGCTCGGCTTTGTGGATATGATAAACGACAATTTCGGTACAGGACAGCGCAAGCAGGTGTGGGTCGACTACTACTTTACATCTACCGGATATTGGGAGAAAAGCAACCCCAACTATAACCTCTTCACCACATACATCAAGAACATAATGTGGCTCACCACCGAGGAGTTCGAGGAGCGCTACCCCATAGCCCTGTATCCTATGATACACCAGAAGCGTGCCATTGTCATAGACTATATGCTCGAGAAGCACGGGATAGACCTCATAGGAATATCCTACGGCACAAAGAAGCAGTAAGCTCCAATCAATCTACCCGCACCTATGGCACGACACACTACTACAGCACTCATACTCGCGACAGCCTGCACCATACTCGCATCGTGCAGCAATCCCCCGCAGGTCGACAGCCTGTGGAACAGGGAGTTCACCACCGCACAGCAGATTGTGGATATATACGACAGCATAAGGATTGCCATAGGCAGCGGACACGGCAGCCTGCACACAAGGAACCTGTGCCACTATGTGTGGAACAGCGGCGAGTATATGTTCCGTTGCAGGGGCAAGAATGAGGACGTATCGCTTCTTCCCGAGCCGCTGGACGAACTTATATTGGACGACAGTACAGTAACGCAGTTTATGATAGAGCGCGACACGGCACGTTTTGTCGACCATTACTTTACCCTTGAGGCAATGAAGCGCGGCGACAGCTTCGAGGAGTCGCGCGACGGCATAACAATCACCGTCTTCTACAAGCCCCGCGCAATGAACGGCAACGACTATGCGAAGATGCGCCGCGTATTCTCGTGCAGCAACAGCGCCCTGCACCAGGCATATATGCGCAAGCTGAAATTCCCCTTCCGCAACAGCGGATGCAACGAACAGCTCTACAGCATACGCCCGTTGATTGAGAACAATGTCGAGGAGTCCAAGCTCAAGAGCGAGATTATGGCACTGTACGACGAATACCGTGGCATAATGCCCGGCTCGCCCGCCCCCACCCCCACACACATAGACACAAACGGGAAGGAGCACACCTTTGCAGAATTCCGCGGCAAGGTGCTTGTGATTGACGTGTGGGCAACGTGGTGCAGCAGCTGTCTGGCAAATATGCCCAAATTCATAAGCCTCAAGGATAGCTATAAGGATAACGGGAACATAGAATTCATTACAATATCCATCGACCGCAAGAATGCCAGGAGCAACTGGCTGTCGACCATTGCGAAGCGCAAGATGGAGAGTATGCTCAATCTGTACCCCCACTGCGATGTACAGTCGCAGTTCGAGAGCGACTATCACATATCGGGCGTTCCGCGATACATTGTCATTGACAGCCGTGGAAATATCGTATCGGCATTCGCACCGCCCCCGTCACAAGGATTGGAACAGATTATCGCACAAGCATTGGAAGAATAAATAACAAGAGACCGAGACAACCTGAAATATGAGAATCCCAAAGAGCCTGAATATACTGTTTGCCGCACTGCTCATATCCTGCGGCAACACCACACAACAACCAACAGAACAAGGCGTGACTCCCGCTCCCACAGTAGCGGTTGAAGCCGAAAAGAACTATAGTACAATAGAAAGCGAAGGCACGGACTTCAGAAATCTAAGCTTTACTCAGGCCATTGAGAGCGCAAAGGCCGAGGGCAAGCTGCTGTTTGTAAATATGCACACAAAGACCTGTCGCCCCTGCCGCCTGATGGAGAAAGTCGTCTTTCCGAAGGATAAGCTCGGCAAATATATGAACACGCACTTTGTATCCATTGCACTCGATGCCGAAGAGGGCGAAGGTGCAGAGCTTAAGAACCGTTACGAAGTGGAGATGTACCCCACCTACCTTGTCATAGACACAGTTGCAACAAAGTTGGGCGCAATAATGGGAGCCGAAAAGGATATTGACAAGTTTATAGAAAAGTTAGAAAGTATCATAAAGCCTGACGATTCTGCAGTAAAGGAATAAGCGACAAATAACCGGTGCAACATTAAATTGCACCGGCATTTTTTATTATTGGTGTCCGATAAAAATCTAATAAGCAAAAAATAGAGTGCCCGGCTGCTGTATAACAGCGGTCGAGTACCCTATTTTAATTCCAAGCCCCTATTTTAACGACAGCCGATAAAAATATGCAATTATAAGGCTTGCAATATTAAAAAAGACAACAATGCTATGCTATATTCCGGCTCAGTAGAA
>JAFYSC010000020.1 GCA_017546635.1 Bacteroidaceae bacterium
CGCGACGGCGATGTTGTACCGTCATCGAGTTCCTCGCGCCCACGCTGGTAATTTACATTTCCTTTGGCATAATAATTACGCATCACACGCAACTGCAGCGAGCCCTGAACGCCGAACACATAGGCACGGGCCGCATTCTGCAAAGCCTGAACCCTGCACTCCCCGCCGCCATACTCCATTGTAGCACTACCGTTGAAAGTATAGTCCCTGCGCACAATAGCATCGTCGAGCCACGTACAATATGCCGTCACATCAATATGCAGCCCATTGTCATAATTGCCAATGTTCCTTGCCGCTCCAACCTCCACATTATCGGCATACTCGGGCTTGAGCGCAGGATTGGGCACAGTGACGTACCCGTCGGCACTGTCGAAGAGTTTGCCCATATCGTCGACGTTGGGTACTCTGAATCCGCGTGCATAATTGGCACGCAACAGCCACCCCTCTCCAATGTGCCAATTAACGCCCACGTTACCGCTCAGACTGCCCGCCTCGCTCCGTTGCTCGGGAGCAAAAGGAACAGTGTAGCCCGCTGTAGAGAAATCGCTCTTTATAATATAGTGGTTATATCGCACACCTGCAGCAACATTCACACTGTTGTTTATATGCCACTGCCAATTGGCATATGCACCGTAGCTGTACCAGCGTGCAGAGGGATAGCGCGAGGGCATTGCCGACCTCTCGTCTGTCGCCACATTGCTCCTTACACCCGTCGAATGTACATTGTTCTGCACCCACTCCACTCCGTAGGAGAGAGCCGATGCGTGGACATTCTTCATAAAATCGAGATTGGCGCTCCAGGCATCCACCTTCTCGCTCTGCGTCTCCCTGTCGGTACTGCCGAAGTTACGGCTGATGCGGCTCTCCTCGAAGCGCTGCAACGCAAGGTCGAGACGCATCTTGTCGTACAGCAGCCCACCGTCACTATGTGCCGCCGTCAGATGGTTCATCACCCATTTTTGCGGGCCATAGTCCCACTCGGCGTAACGGGGCTTGCCGTCGCGCATACGCTGGTGACGGTCGTAGCGCGCATACTCCGACGTCTTGCTATAATGGAAGGCATATTCGAAAGTCCAATCATCACACGGCGCATAGAGCACCTTTTGCATAAAATTGCGCTGCGAGTAGCTGCTGGGCGTCTGCTTGCGCCTGTCGCTGTTGGGCATTATGCGGTCGTTCACCCCTGACGGTCCATACTCCGACACTACGATGTAAGGCATTATATACTTGTCGGGACCATAAAGCCCCTGCTCAAGGTCGCCATAATCGGAGAATGTACAGCTTGTGAGAAGGGCAATCTTCCTCCACCCTGCCCCCACGTGCAGATGCGCGGTCCTTTCGTCCGATGCAGTTGCCGTGCGCACTGTGGACGAACCGAAGAGCGAGACACCCTTTCCATTGGAGAGCCTCGGACGGAGCGTATTGAAGAGCATCACCCCGCCAATGGCGTCGCTGCCATAATTCACCGAGCCCGGCCCGAAAAGCACCTCGGTACTCTCCGTCGCAAAGGGGTCGAGCGAGATTACATTCTGCAAATTGCCCGAGCGGAAGATAGCATTGTTCATACGCACCCCGTCGACACTGTACAGCAGCCTGTTGGCCGAGAATCCGCGTATCATTGGGCTGCCGCCACCATACTGGCTCTTTTGTATGAACACCTCGCCTGTGAGCCCCAAAAGGTCGGCCGCCGTCTGCGGATTCGAGGCATTACTCTCCTCGAACGTGATGCGGTTCGCCTTTATGGGAAGAGTCCCTGCAAGCTGCTGCCACCTGTTGCCCGACACCACAAACTCCTGCAGCGAATATCCATCAATTGCCACACTATCCTGCTGCGCGGCAAGGTTGGTTGCCGCAACAAGCAACAGCATTGTCAAGATTCTTTTCACCATTGCTTACTTCACCAGGAGCTTGCCGCTCTCCTTATATCCGGCCTCGTCCTCGGCCATATAAAAATAGACTCCCGCAGCAAAACCGGCGGTAGCTACCTCCATTCTCTCCGAAGAGGCCGTGCTGTGCACCACCGTGCCCTTTGCGTCGTACACCACAAGCGCCACCTTTCCTGCAAGCGCCTGAGGCACAAATACAAACGGTTCGCCAGCCATCACTACATTGCCCGACAGCAACAGCAGGTCCTTGCTCTTGACAGCGGGGCCATCGGCATCCGTATCCTCATCGGGAACAGGCTTTACACCCTTTATCATAGACTTTATTGTCTTTGTATCGCTTCCGGCTGGAGTAGTGACGGTGAGCGTAATATCGTAGCTCTGGTCGGGTTCTATTGTAATTACAGGATTGCGCACATCCAAAGACGTTACAGAGAGGGGCTGCGGAGAGATAGTCCACTGCCACTGCGCATCATTCTGGTTGACAATGCTGTAGCTGTCGAGCTCTATCCTGCGCGGATAATCGCCACCTGTATTGTCGCCGTCGCCCGCGTTCAATATAATGGGCTGTGCAATGGGAGTAAATTCGCTGTCCACAAGCTTGCGCTGCCATATTCCATTGCTTGTCGCCAAACGTATCACTCCCTCCTTGTAGAACGGCAGCATACGGTTGAGGTTTATAACCTTGGGAAGTCCGTCGCTATAGTCGACCCAACCGTCTGTTGTATCGTCACGGTAAAGTACCCTGCCGCGTGTAGTCGTAAAGCTCTCGTTAAGGTAACCCATTGTAAAGGCTATTGCATAGACGGCATTCCTTTCGTTTCCTGTGATAAAGAAACGTCCTACCGAATGCGCCTGCACCTCGCCGTTCCAATTGGCAAAAGTGAGTCCCTTATCCATCTTCTCCCACGAAGCGCCGTTGTCAGTCGTGCGCCACAAACCTCCGGGATTGCCGTCGCTCACCCAAATTTCGTCCTCGTTTGTGGGGTGAATGGCAATCTTGTAGTTTATCGAATAGGTCATCTCATCGGGTATCATATACTCCTCGAATGTATTGCCCGCATCAAGCGAATAGTATATACGTCCCCACGTAGAGGCTACCAGTTTGTCGGGGTTGGAGCGCGACACCTCCACCGCGTTTATTGGCTTGTCAAAACGGTAGACACTTGAGAAAGAGGCACCGTCGTCGCGTGTGCGCCATAGAGTCTTATAATCATCGTCGTAGCTTCCCTGCACCAGATAGAAGCTCTTGGCGTAGCGCGGGTCGAACAATAGTCCTATTCCGTGCTGCGATGACTCCTTGGGGTAGGTCCAATAGTCGAGGAACGGCACAAACTCCTCGCGCCAATCGTCGGGCATAAGCACATTCTCGGAGTCGCTGAATGCCACCTTGCGGGGGTTTGACAGGAACACATAACCCGTGGGACGCTCCGAGCCGCCCATAAAGATTGAAGCACCGTTATAGCGGTCAATCTGCGACATATTGCCATTATGGTTGCGTCCGCCCACCATCACGTCCTCGTTCCAGCCCTGGTCGAATCCCCACATCTCCGAGCAGTAGAGCCCGTTGATGCGCGTCTCGGCGTGTGCGGCAAAGAAATCGCTGCTGTATATCATTCCTCCGTCGGTAGAGAGCCACGTGTCGCCCTCACCGTTTGTCTGCACGCACTGCATATCGCAATGAAGGTCATACTTTCCGTAATATCCGCCCTGGTTCTCCAAAGTCTTTCCTCCGTCGGTAGAGCGATAGAGCTGTATTATTCCCACGAGCAGAGTCTCGGGGTCGGTAGCCGAGGCCGTGCATACAAGGTCGTAATATCCCTGTCCGCCATTAACGTCGACACTCTCGAGCTGCCCTGCGGGGTCAAGAACATCGAACGATGCACCACCGTCGGTGCTCTTGTACAAGAGGGGAGGACCGCTGAAGTAGAGAGGACCGGGCTGCGAGAGGTGGTTGCGGCGGCAAGCCCACATATACACATAATCGGCACCGGTAGGAGCCTCGCTCAATCCTATGCGCGCACTTATAAGAGCCTCGTTGCCAGTATCGAGCATTGTCCACGATGCACCCGAGTCGGTGCTCTTGTAGAGCCTTATCGTAGCGTCCTGCTCAATTGCCACGTAACACACATTGGGATTCTGCACCGATATTTTAATGTCGAACACCATACCCTGCAGCATCCACTGCCACGATGCGCCACCGTCGGTCGAACGCCACAGTTGCGAGCGGTCGCCCGCAAGGATTATATTGTCGTCGGCAGGATTGAAGAGCGCCACGCTTGTACGGGCATAGTTTGTCTTTACGGGCGTAATGTCGCGCCACGTCTCACCCTCATCGTCGCTGAGCCAGAATACTCCGCCACCGCCTATGAGCACACGCTTGTGGTTTGTCGAACTTACGTCGATGGTTGTAATCTCACCCGACATCCACTCGCCCCCTCCGCAGGGAGTCCACGACGCTCCCTTGTCGGCAGTGCGGAAAACCATTCCTGTCTCCGAACCGCAATATAGCACATCGGGGTTGGAGCGCGATGCCTTAAAGCGCTGTATATTCGCCTGGGCGGGAGTGACCTTCTTGTGGCGGTAGTCATACGTGACAATAGGCGATATTACCTGCCAGGGAGCAGGCGCCGCTGTCGCGCCGGTGAGCATCGGGCGGGTGCGCATTGCCCTTGCGCGGAGAGCCTCCTGCTGCACGCCGTTCATCTCCTTGTGGTAGCCGTTTGCCTTTGGCAGCCTTATTACACCGTCGGTGCCCACAAAATTCACATACGCCTTTTGGAAACGCCTGAAGTGGTTCACCACCTGCTTTGTATCGGGCGATTTCCTGCGTGCCCCAGGGTTATTGAGCAGATAGACATTGAAACTGTCTACCATCGCATTGTAGTCGAGCCCTTCGGGCGAGGCCAACTGTGCCATCCACAGTGGGGCACCCGCAGGCAGATAATTGAGCTTGTAAGGGGTGAAAAGCGAATCGCCCGTTGCCACTCCCTCGGTTTGTGCAGCAGCGGGTGCTGCAGCAACGATTGTAGCCAACAAAAGGCCTGTTATCTTATTTCTCATATTTTCGTGCTTTATTTTATGATGAATTTTCCAAAGAATTTCTTTGACTCACTCTGTATCTGATAAATGTATGTTCCCTCAATGTCTATCGGCAACAGGACATCGACACAGCTTTGCGCTGCAGGAATTGCAGCGCTGTGAAGAAGCGCTCCCTTGGCATTGTGTACCGTGATTACAGCATCGCTGTCGAGTCCTGTAGCAACAACCTGCAACGGCTCGCCCTTTCCAATCACTGCACTCACAAGGCCCACCTCACCGACAATCTGCGCCGCCTCGACAGATGTACCGCCCTCAATCACAATCATTCCCTTTATTGTGCGCGAAGATGTTCCTGCAGGAGTAGATACCGTGAGCGTAACATCGTAGCTGCCGGGCTTTCCAAAAATTACCTTCGGGTTGCGCACATTGGCATTGCTCACCCACTGGGGTTGGGGCGAGAAACTCCACTGCCAAGCGGTATTCTCGTCCTGACGGACAATACTGTAACTGTCGAACTGCACCTCCTTGCTTGGGTTGGCTGTGAGATTTCCGCTACCAAGATTAAGGGCCATAGGCTGTGCCACGGGCTTAAAGTCGCGATGATATAGAGGCGCTTCCCACACACCCTGGTTGGTTGCCATACGCAGCACCCCGTTCTTGTAGAAAGGCACAACCTTGGAAATTCTTGCACCGGGATTTATTCCCGACGAATAATCGATAAAGTCGTCCATCGTATTATCCTTAAAATAGATATACGCCCCGTCGTAGCTTGTCACGTAACAGCTGTTGTACTCGTCGCCCACCAGAATCATCTGGTGCACACGCATATCCGACAAAGAGGCAAGATTATAGGGAGTCCACGATGCCCCACCGTCGAAGCTCTCACTCACCTTGCCCTTGAGGTCGTTGCATATTACAATAACGTGGTTCTCGTCGTTGGGGTCTACCACCACGCGCGTAAAATGCATATTGGGGTCCAAATTCGTGAAAGGCTGCGCACCGCATTCGTAGAAAGTCTCGCCGCCATCATCGGAACGCCAGACATTCCAAGTACCCGAGATATATACACGGTTGGGGTCGGTGCGGGCAAACTCGTAACTGTAGAACTCCTCGCCGTCGCTGTCGAAGACCTTTTGGAACGATGCTCCCTCGTCGTACGACAGATAACCCTCCTGCGTATTTGTCATATCCTGTATGAACACCTTGAGAGCATAGCGTGGGTCGGTAGCAATATCGCCGCAGATACGCAGAGCCTCATTAGGCTTCTTATCGGAGAACCAGGTCCTGAAATCCTCTTCAATAGTACCGTCCATCTCGCGTGGCATAATACGTGTCGAAGCATCGGTGAAATAGACCTTCCAGGGATTGCTCTTCATCACATATCCAGTTGCTATCTCAACACCGCCCACGTGCACGGCATTTCCCTCGCCGTATGTCGCAGCGTGTACAGCATCGCCGTTGTGCCAGCGTCCTGCAGCCATAACGTCCTCGTTCCAGCCCACTCCAAGTCCCTGATAATCCGAGGCATATATTCCACGGTGCCTGTCCTCACCCTTAGTCTCGAAGAAGTCGGCCGAGTATTTTATTCCACCGTCGTTGCATATCCAGGTGTCGCCGCAGGGGTGAGTGGCAATATCCTGTATGTCGCAGTGCATCCAGTCGCCACGCTGATAGCCGCCTATTCCATTGTCGCGGTAATTGCACACACCCTCCTCGGTTGAACGGTAAAGCGATGTCAGGCCGAAGAGCACGTGCGCGGGGTCTTTCTGCGACGCTCCAATCATCATATCAAAATATCCCTGTCCGCCCGTCGCGTCCATCACGGGCGAGAAAGTGACGTCCCAATATTTGCCGCTCTTGTTAGTCTGGTCCTCCCAACTCTCGCCAGCGTCCCTCGACACGAGGATATACGGAGTTCCCTTTCCGCCCTGAGGACCCGAGTCGTATCCCCAACTGTCCGAAGTGACAAGCGCATATACATAATTCTCGCCATCGGGAGCTCCGCTCACCGCCAGGCGTCCGCACACCATCATATCAATGGGCAACTCCTTCTCGTTCCAGCTAAGGCCACCGTCCTCCGAGACATAGAAATAGGTCCACGGACCGGCTGTACCTCGGCGCACAAGATATATGCGGTTGGGATTCCCAGGCTGCAGTTCGTGGTCGAAACATATTCCGCTTATGGTACGTATAAATGTTTCTCCAGCGTCGTATGACACAAAGAAGCCGCTGCTGTATTTATCCTCGTGCTTGTTTCCTGCCGACGCTGTTATATTATTGCGGTCATCGGGGTTTATGCGTATCGAATTTACACAGCTGTTTATACCCTCGCAGCGTTTCCAGCTGTTTCCGCCGTCAACACTTTTCCACAGCCATATTCCACCGCCCACATATACAATATTCTTGTCAACAGGGTCAATGGCTATACTGTATATCGAACCGCCGAAATTATGCTGTGGAGCACAGGGTTGCCACGACTCGCCGCGATTGGTTGTCTTGAATACAACACCCGACTCTGTTCCGCAGTAGAGCGTTGCACTGTCGGTGAGCGCCACAGCAATGCGGAACACACATACCTGATGATCCTTTGACTGCACCACTCCATTCTCGTTGGAATATGTCATATTGGGACCTATATTGCGCCAAATATGCGGTTCGCCCGACGCGGTTCTCTGCTGCGAAATACGGTTTACAGAGTCTATCTGCGCAGCATACTCGCTGCTCGTAGGAAGCTTTATCGTACCGTCGGCAGCCACAAAACGCCTGTAGGCACTTGTCCAGCGACGGAAGAAATTCACAGCCTGCTTTTTGTCGACAGTCTTTACACGTGCATCGACGTCGGCTGCAGTCCACTCCTTGAAGAGCTGCTGCATCTGATGATAGTTGACACCCGAGGGGTTGTCGGCTATAGCCTGCATCCAGCGGGGGGCATCGGCGGGCAACGGTTCCTGCATATAAGGGTCAAAAAAGGCGATACTGTCGTTGCGCCCTATATTTTCCAATTGCTCCACTGCAAGCACATTGGCTGCATAAACCATTGAAACAAAAGAAAGTAAAAATAATTTCATAATAAAAATCACAATAATTAATCAAAATCAAAACAATCGTTTGCGCCAAAAGCACCACACAAAAGGCACACTCGCACAATCAGTCACAAAATAGCGAAAAATAGAAGAAAAATCCATTAAGATTTTATATAATTTATGTTAACAATAACCGCCGTTATAAAAATATAACATTTACTTACACATTGAAATATATTATAACATAATAAAATAAAAACATTGAAGCAAAAGAGGAAACTCGTAATTTTATACTATATTCGCATCATAAATATAAAAACCCGAAATTATGAAATCTCTACGTTCACTTTTCAGAATAGGTCTAGGACCATCGAGCAGCCACACAATGGGCCCCAACCGCGCAGCAAAGGAGTTTGCGGCACGTTGCCCCGAAGTCGACTCATATCGCGTTACACTTTATGGCAGCCTTGCAGCCACAGGCGAGGGGCATATGACCGACAAGGCAATACAGGAGGTTCTTGAACCAATTGCACCGCTCGAACTTGTGTGGAAGCCCACCGAGTTCCTTCCCTTTCACCCCAACGGAATGAAATACGAGGGCATAAAGGATGGAAAAGTCATCGACGAGTGGACCATATACAGCATAGGCGGCGGCGAGCTTGCCAACGAAGATACCCGCAAGAGCGAGGCTGACATCTACCCATTGACAACAATACACGACATTATGAAGTGGTGCGACGAGACCGGCTGTAACTTCTGGGAGTATGTCGAGAAGCACGAGGGACCCGAAATATGGGATTTCCTCTCCGAAGTGTGGGAGACAATGAAGGCTACAATAAGACGCGGACTCGAGCACGAGGGAGTGCTTCCCGGCGGGCTCGGCATACAGCGCAAAGCCGGCACATATATGCTCAAATCGGCATCATACACCTCGTCGGTAAAGAGCAAGGCAAAGGTATATGCCTATGCCCTTGCCACCTCCGAGGAGAATGCGAGCGGCTCAACAGTAGTTACTGCACCCACCTGCGGTTCGTGCGGTGTACTGCCGGCAGTGCTCTACCACCTTTTCCAGGAGCATATAAGCAGTGAGGCAAGAATACTGCGTGCCCTTGCCACAGCCGGACTATTCGGCAACATTGCAAAGGAGAACGCCTCAATATCGGGAGCCGACGTAGGTTGCCAGGGCGAGGTTGGAGTAGCCTGCGCAATGGCAGCCGCTGCAGCCTGCCAGCTGTTCGGCGGAACAATAACACAGATTGAATATGCGGCCGAGATGGGACTCGAGCACCACCTGGGACTCACCTGCGACCCTATGTGCGGACTTGTACAGGTACCCTGCATAGAGCGCAACGCAATAGCCGCCTCCCGCGCCCTCGACGCCTGCACATACGCAACCCTCTCTGACGGCAAGCACAAGATAGACTATGACCGCATAGTAGAGGTAATGAAAGAGACGGGACACGACCTCCCCAGCCTCTACAAGGAGACCTCGACCGGCGGTATTGCAAAAATAGGAACACGAAAAAGAGAACAATAAATACTGTAACACAAAAAAGACAATGAAGAAACTATTTATCCTGATGGCTCTTCCCCTTCTGATTGCCGCGCACAATGCAACAGCACAGAACGAGAGCAAAAAAGTGACTCCCAACTATGCTCTTGCAGAGCGATTCTCGCCCAACAAGATTGCGAGAATGGTAAAACAGACAAGAGTACAGCCCGTATGGTTCGCCGACGGCGAGCGCTTCATATACTCGTGGAGCGACTGCAACGGTACAAAGTTCTATGTTGCCGATGCCGTAAAGGGCACCAACAAGGAACTGTGGGATATGGACTGGATAGCAAAGGAGATTACCCTGCGAACAGGCGACCCCTACGATGCACAGCACACCCCCATAAGAATCAACCCCACCATACGCGACAACCGCTACGTGCGTTTCGACATACAATCGAAGCTGGAGGTACCCCGTCAGCTGCCCCGTCACGAGCGCAATGACAGTACCAAGATAAAGGCTAACGAGGGAAAGAAGGAGAGCAAGCTGTTCCACTTCGAGTATGACATTGTAACATCGCAGCTCATTGAGCGTACAAAGGATGAGATAGAGGATATGTACCCTAAATATCCCGCGTGGGCAAACGTATCGCCCGACGGCAAGTTCGCGCTGTACGAGAAGAACTACAACCTCTGGTATATGTCGCGCGAGGACCTCGACAAGCTGCGCCTGTGGGACAAGGACACCACCATTGTAGAGCACCAGCTCACATTCAACGGCCGTCCCAACTATTGCTACTCGTACCACTCGCTCGACGAGACACCCGACAGCACAAAGCGCTACTATCCCCGCTGCATCTGGAGTCCCGACTCGCGCTACCTCGTAACCACACACAGGGCCGACTCGATACTCTCCAAGATGTGGGTGATAAACTCACTCAGCTCACCCCGTCCCAAGCTCGAGACATACCGCTACCAGATGCCCGGCGAGGAGAGCCCCGTCACCACAATGGAGCTCATCGACTTTGCAAACAAGACAACACGCATCATCGACGCAGCACAGTTCAAGCAGCAGCGCATAGAGCTCTTCAGCGCGCCCCTCACTCACGCCGAGCGCACTGCATCGCCCCGCATACGCAAATGGCTGGGCGACGAAAAAGGCTTCTATTTTGAGCGCATAAGCCGCGATATGAAGAAGATTGAGGTTTGCTACGTATCGGTTGAGAGCGACAGCGCAGTGGCACTCGTACGCGAGGAGATGAACACCAGCATCGAGAGCAAGCCCATACGCCTTGTGAACAACGGAAAGCAGTTCATACAGTGGTCGGAGCGTACAGGCTGGGCAATGCTCTATATGTACAATGCCGACGGAACACTCAAGAACGCAATCACCGACGGGGCATTCCACGTAGAGGAGGTTGTTGCCGTCAACGAGAAGGAGAAGAAAATCTACTTTACAGCCTGCGGATACAACAAGGACGAGAACCCCTACTATATGCACCTCTACTGCGTGAACTTCGACGGCAGCGGAATGAAGCAGATTGACGAGGGAGATATGAACATCAGCTCACTCTCGGCAGCAGAGAACGGCGAGGCATTCGTGGTAACAGCATCGCGAGTAGACACCACACCCGTAAACTACGTCTACAGCAAGCGCGGCAAGAAGAGCGTAAACCTGGGTACAGCCGACCTCTCGCAGCTCTTTGCTGCGGGATACAAGTTCCCCGAGCGCTTCAAGGTGAAGGCTGCCGACGGAGTAACCGACCTCTACGGCGTAATGTACAAGCCCTTCGACTTTGACTCCACAAAATGCTATCCCCTGATAGAGTATGTATATCCCGGCCCTCAGACCGAGGCTGTGAACGAGAGCTGGTCAAGCGGAATGAACCGTATCGACCGTCTGGCACAGATGGGATTCATTGTGATAACCATAGGCAACAGGGGTGGACATCCCAACCGTTCAAAATGGTACCACAACTACGGCTACGGCAACCTGCGCGACTACGGCCTTGCCGACAAGAAAGTGGCAGCGCAGCAGCTCATTGCACGCCACAGCTTCATCGACGGCAACAATGTGGGTATCCACGGCCACTCGGGCGGCGGATTTATGTCTACAGCAGCCATACTCACATACAACGACTTCTTCAAGGTGGCAGTATCGTGCGCCGGCAACCACGACAACCGCATATACAATAACTGGTGGAGCGAGAAGCACCACGGCATCAAGGAGAATGTGAGCGAAAAGAAGAACAAGGACGGCATTGTGGAGCGCGACACTACATTCTCGTACAGGATAAGCACCAACCAGGAACTTGCAGGACGCCTCAAAGGTCACCTGCTGCTTGTAACAGGAGATATGGACAACAACGTACACCCCGCCAACACAACCCGCGTGGTAGACGCCCTTATCCGCGCCAACAAGCGGTTCGAGATGCTTGTCCTTCCCGGACAGCGCCACGGTTTCGAGACAATGGACGAATACTTCTTCTGGAAGATGGCCGACTTCTTCTGCAAGCACCTGCTCGGAGAATGCAAGGAGAACGAGGTAGACATCAGAGAGATGAACAACGACTAATTATACCATAATACAGAAAAATTTACTACAAAATTAAAAACTGGCTTGTTTCTTCAACAAACCAGACTAACACATTATTGGTGGACTATGGGCGTACCCTACGATACCCGTGTCCACAACTATAAAAAATCAATAAAATCCCGTGTTTTTAATAATTCACGGGATTATTATACTATTGAAACGGGATTGCTTTATCAAAGCACGAAAAATTTGAAAATCAAATTCAACACTATGAAGTTTTAAATATTGCTAAATATAAATACTATA
>JAFYSC010000004.1 GCA_017546635.1 Bacteroidaceae bacterium
CAAGAAAAGTGCAACGCTGTTTTTCATAACAAAGGACACGCTCCACGGCCGAAAGGCGGGTATCTATCTGTGGCAAAAGGAGAAAGAGAGCCCCATACTCGTCAAGGAGGGAAGAGAGACAATTTTCTCTCCCGTCATCAATGACACAGGCAACAAACTGATGTTCCTCCACAGCGACACGCCCAAGGAGAAAGAACGTAACGCTGCTCTGTGGCTGTCAGAAAATGGCGAGCCGGCACAGGTTGTCGTAACAAACGCTACGGCGGGTGTCCCCCAAGGCTACATAATAAGCCCCAACTACCGTCCCTGGTTCTCGGAAGATGCATCACGCATATTCTTGGGCACCGCACCCGCGCCGTTGCAGAAAGACACCACCATACTCGAGAGCAACCGCCCCAATGTACAGGTGTGGAGCTGGGACGAGACAGTGCCATACACTGTGCAGCAATACAACCTGAATAGCGACCTTAAGAAAAGCTACACAGCTGTCTATCACATAGAGAGCAAAAGATTCGTGCAGATTGCCGACACCGACCTGCCCCACATAATGCTACCAGCAAGGGGTGTGGGCGAATGGGCTGTAGTGCGCACATCACGCCCCTACGAATTCTCTGCTATGTGGGAAGCACGTACACGATACGACAACTACAAGCTGTCGCTCATCACCGGCGAGCGCACGCCCATCAGCAAGGCCGATTACTCGAACTACCAAGGGATATCTCCGAGCGGGAAATATGTTGCGGCATACAACCCCACCGACAGCTGCTGGTACACCATTAACCTGCAAAGCGAGAATAACCAGATAACACGCCTCACCACACCCGAAAACTTCACTGCATGGGACGAGGACAATGATATGCCCAACTACCCTGCCGAGCACGGCTATGCCGGATGGACAAAAGACGACAAGGAGGTGCTTATATATGACAGATATGACATTTGGGCATTCAACCCCGATGCATCTGCAGCGCCTGTGAACCTCACAAAGAATGGCAGAACCAGCAAGACAAGATACCGTCGCATACGCATCGACAGCGAAGAGAAATACATCGACACAAAAGAGGCATTGCTCAGTGGCTTTAACGAGAGTGACAAGACAACACACTTCTATCGCACACGCTTGTCTGCACCCGCAGCACCAAAGAGATTGACCGAGGGTACATTCCGTCACGCAAACCTCAAGAAAGCTAAAAATGCCGAGAAGTATATCTTCACACGCGAAAATTTCACCACATTCCCCGATGTGTGGGCTACCGGCAAAGGTTTCAAAAAGAGCATACAGATGTCACAGGGCGAAGAGCAGCACAATGGATTGCTTCGTGGAAAAGGCGAGCTCATCACTTGGCAGTCACTCGACGGCATTGCATTGGAGGGCATTCTGTACAAGCCCGACAATTTCGACCCTGCGAAGAAGTATCCAATGATAGTAAACTTCTACGAGCGTAACTCGGACAACCTGCTGGCCTACCGCACCCCCGAGCCCAACCGCTCGACCATAGACTACAATATGTACCTGAGCGACGGCTACATAATCTTCAACCCCGACGTGCGTTACGGTGGCGGTTACCCGGGCAACAGCTGCTACAACTGCGTGATACCCGGCATTGAAAAGATTGTAGCAGAGGGATACGTCGACACTGCACGCATTGGTGCACAGGGACATAGCTGGGGAGGCTATCAGGTGGCATATCTTGCCACACGCACAAATATGTTTGCCGCAATTGAGTCGGGAGCCCCGGTGGTGAATATGTTCAGCGCCTATGGCGGCATACGATGGGGAAGCGGCAAATCACGCGCTTACCAATATGAGCACACACAGAGCCGATTGGGTGGAACTCCGTGGAGTCATCCCGAGCGTTTCAAGGAGAGCTCGCCATTGTTCGAAATGGACAAGGTGCAGACACCAATACTGATAATGCACAACGACCAGGACGGTCACGTGCCCTGGTATCAGGGAATTGAGTATTTCATTGCTCTGAAACGTCTGGGCAAGCCTGCGTGGTTGCTGAACTACACCGGTGAACCGCACTGGCCCATAAAGCACCCCAACAAGATGGATTTCCAGATAAGAATGAAACAATTCTTCGACCACTATCTGAAGGGCGCTCCAATGCCTGCCTGGATGAAAGATGGAGTACCTGCAGTGAAACGCGAGTTTGAACTGGGGTATTAGCGACCGGGGAACGGAGTGAACTACTCCTGCAACATATTCAGGAATTCCTCTTCGCTGACAAGCTGAACACCAAGTTTCTGAGCCTTCTCGAGTTTAGAAGGGCCCATATTTGCACCGGCAAGAATGAACGTAGTAGCCTTGCTTACACTACCGACATTCTTGCCGCCGTGTTTTTCTATCATAGCCTTGTACTCATCGCGTGAGTGTTTCTCAAATACTCCACTGATGACAATGGACTTGCCGAGAAGTTTGTCTGTCCTGCCCTCGACAACCTCGTCGTCGACAACAAACCTGACACCGGCAGCCTGCAACGCAGCTACAAGGTTGCGGTTGTCCTCGCGAGCGAAAAAGTCGACCACGCTGCCGGCAATGCGTTCACCAATCTCGTCCACAGCCGTGAGGGCTTGAACATCGGCTGCCATCAGTGCCTCTATAGTGACAAAGGCACGCGTCAGGCGTTTGGCGACAGTGGCTCCCACATAACGTATGCCCAATGCAAACAACACTCTCTCAAAAGGCACGTTCAGCGACTCCTTTATGCCGGAAACAATATTTTCGGCAGACTTCGCACCCATTCTCGGCAAGAACAGAAGGTCACAGGCCTCAAGGGTATAAAGGTCGGAGATGTTCTTTATAAGTCCGTAGTTATACAGCAGTTCGATCGTTTCGGGACCGATGGATTCAATGTTCATTGCCTCACGAGAGACAAAATGCTCTATGCGTCCCTTTATCTGCGGAGGACACTGGGAGTAATTGGGGCAATAGTGCGCTGCCTCGCCCTCGGAACGAACAAGCGCAGCACCGCAGACAGGACATTTTGTGGGGAAAGAGACCTTTTCGCCAAGGAGGAAACGTGCATCGGTATCGACACCTGTAATCTTGGGTATTATCTCGCCGCCTTTTTCCACATACACCATATCGGCAATATGCAGGTCGAGTTTTTCGATAATGTCGGCATTGTGCAGCGAAGCCCTCTTTACAATGGTACCCGACAGCTGCACCGGGTCGAGGTTTGCAACAGGTGTCACTACACCGGTGCGTCCCACCTGATAGGTCACCTCGTTGAGACGTGTCAATGCTCTCTCGGCCTGAAACTTGTATGCTATTGCCCATCGTGGCGACTTTGATGTGTAACCCAGATTGCGCTGTTGTATAATGGAGTTCACCTTCAGCACCACTCCATCGGTTGCATAGGGAAGGCTCTTGCGGGCTGTGTCGAAGTGGTCAATAAACTGATACACCTCGTCAAGCGTGCGGCATTTACGAGTGGTATCCGAGATTTTAAAGCCCCACTCATTGGCCTTTTGCAGATTCTCGTAGTGTCCGTCGGCGGGCAACTCCTCGCCCAGCATATAATAGAGGAAAGCATCCAATTTTCTTTTTGCCACCACCGAGGAATCCTGCAATTTCAATGTTCCCGAAGCGGCGTTTCGCGGGTTGGCAAAGAGAGGCTCATCGCGCTCGGCACGTTCGCGGTTCAACTCCTCGAACACCGCCCAAGGCATCAGCACCTCGCCACGAATCTCAAATTCACGTGGATAGCCGCTACCCGAGAGCCGCAAGGGGATGCTTCGTATGGTCTTTACGTTTGCAGTGACATCGTCGCCCTTCTCGCCGTCGCCTCGTGTGACAGCACGCACCAGTTCGCCATCGACATAAGTGAGCGAGATTGACGTTCCGTCAAACTTCAGTTCGCAACAGATTTCAAAATCATCGTTGAGGGCACGCTTCACACGCTCATAGAAATCGGCAACCTCGCCCTTGGAATATGTATTTCCCAACGAAAGCATAGGATACTTGTGCGCCACCTGTACAAACTCTTTTGTCAAGTCGCTGCCGACACGTCGGGTAGGCGAATTTTCATCGTCGTACTGGGGATACTGCGCCTCCAGGTCCTGCAGTTCACGCATAAGAGCATCAAACTCCATATCACTGATTTCGGGAGCATTCTTTATATAATAATTGTAATTGTGTCTGTGCAACAATTCTCTAAGCTCATATATGCGTTCTTTGGGATCCATATTCAATGATTTATATTATATCAACGTGCGAATTTACAAAATTATCGTTGCCCAAGCAATAAAAAACA
>JAFYSC010000021.1 GCA_017546635.1 Bacteroidaceae bacterium
AAAGAAATTCAATTGCGGGTAGGCGGTTTTAAGGAAATAGTGTGAGGACCGTCCAACCGCTAGTTAGACGCGCACTGCGTGGCTAACTGAGGGCGATCCGCAACACCCTTAAAACAGCCGTTAGCCGCAATGACAAGCAGGCGCCCGACCGAGTGCACGCACTCTTGCGGCACGAGCAAAGGGCACTTGCGACAATTTCTTTTGTGCAATGTTTTTTGTTTCTTTTTTTCGCAAAAAAAGAAAGCAGAAGAAAATATTACAACGAGAGAATAGCCGTAAAATAACACCGAGAAGATGGTTGAAAGAATTATTATCCACAGTATCCACAGTAAATTTCTACTGAACCCAAAAAACAGCACCGCAAAATTCCCAAGGCTACTTTTTCGGACAATTAAACATTACAGCCTCAACTCAGCAATCCATAAACCACTCCGCCTATCGTACCACAGATAACAAGAATAAGTATAGGGCCAAGCTTAAAGACGCGGAGCGCCACAAATGCAAACAGGAAGAGAGCGACACTCACCCAGAATTGCAGCGGAGTATCGGCAATAGAGCCAAAATTCTCGCTGTTCATAAGCAGGAGCGCAGCCGAAGCAATGAGTCCCACCACCGCAGGACGAAGCACCCCAAAAAGTTCCTCCACTCGCTTGTGTCGTGAGTATTTCATAAGCCACCGGCTGATAATGAGCATAAGAATGAACGAGGGCAGCATAACGGCGAACGACGCGACAAGAGAGCCAAGGACTGCAAGCGGAATTGTCCCCCCGCTGTTGATGACCGACGTATATCCGACAAAGGTTGCCGAGTTTATACCAATGGGTCCGGGAGTCATCTGGCTCACAGCCACTATATCGGTAAACTCCTGCACGCTCAACCAGCCGTGACGCGCCACCACCTCGCCCTGAATGAGCGAGAGCATTCCGTATCCGCCGCCAAAGCCAAAGAGCCCAATCTTGAAAAACGTATAGAACAGTTCCCAGAAAATCATCTTGCACCTCCTTTCACTCTGCCCCACACAATGCCTCCCACCACAGCAAGCATAATGATATACACGGGCGACAATCCCATTGCCACAATAAGCAGAGCCGAGAGGACGGGTATCCACACGTTTGTCCACCCTATGCGGGCACTCTTTGCCAACGAGAATACAGGAGCAGCAATGAGCGCCACCACAGCGGGGCGCAGCCCCTTGAAGACATTATTCACAATCTCATTCTCGCGGAAGCCGTTGAAGAACATCGCAATGAGCAGAATTATAATGACCGACGGCGCCACACAACCCATCGCAGCCGCAACAGCACCGCGCAACCTGCGGAGCTTATACCCTATGAAGATTGACATATTGACGGCAAACACCCCCGGTGCCGACTGTGCCACAGCCAGCAGGTCGACAAACTCCTCCTTCGAGAGCCAACGGTTACGCTCAACCACATACTTCTCTATGAGAGGTATCATAGCATAGCCTCCTCCTATGGTAAAAAGACCGATGCGGAAAAAAGTAAGAAACAGTTTCAACAACTCGGCAATCATAATATACAAATATAATCAAAGAGGGCTCTCACCCTCTTTGACCTTTATTAATAACAAATTTTATACTCCACTGTTCACTTTGTCTTCTCGGCCACCCAGTTATAGGCGTTGCGGAATATCTCAATCCAAGGTGTCACATCATCGGCAACGTGGTTCTGAGGATAGTTTGCACACTGCCAGGGGAAGATGGCACGCTCGGGGTGAGGCATCATTGCCACGTGACGGCCGTTGGCGCTTGCAAGAGCTGCGACGTTATATGCCGAACCGTTGGGGTTGGCAGGATAACCGTCGTAGGCGTAACGTGCCACAATGTTGTAACGCTCAGCCTCGTAGGGAAGGTCGAACTTACCCTCGCCGTGAGCCACCCACACACCCAGACGGCTGTTAGAGAGCGAGCCGAAGAGTACGCTGTTGTTCTCGGGGATATTCACACCCACGAACGACGACTCAAACTTGTGCGAGTTGTTGTGACGCATATATCCGCGCTCCTCGTGCTCGGGGTTGATGAGGTTGAGCTCCATCATCAACTGGCAACCGTTACAGATACCGAGCGATAGAGTGTCCTCGCGCTGGTAGAAGCGGTCGAGTGCAGCCTTGGCCTGGGGATTGAAGAGGAAGCCTCCTGCCCAACCCTTAGCCGAGCCAAGAACGTCGGAGTTGGAGAATCCACCGCAGAATACGATGAAGTTAACCTCGTCGAGTGTCTCGCGGCCGCTGATAAGGTCGGTCATTGTAACGTCCTTAACGTCGAAGCCTGCGAGGTGCATTGCGTATGCCATCTCACGCTCGCCGTTTGTACCCTTCTCGCGGATGATAGCTGCGCGCACACCCGATTTCTCGCGGCGGTCGGCCGACATTCCGTAGCTCTCGAGCATACCTGTGAACTTCGCAGGAAGACGGAAGCGCAGGGGCTGTACCTTGTAGTTACGCAGACGCTCGTCGGCACAACCGTTGAAGCTCTGCTTGCGGTCCATAAGGTATGAGCTGTCGTACCATACATCGCGGTAGTGGTCGATATCGAAGAGGCGTGTACGCTTGTCCTTGGCAACGGCAATCTGACGCTTCTTTGAGGGGACACCAATCTTGACGAAGCAGATACCTGCATTGTCGAGTATCTCCTGCATACGGCATTTGTCCTTGTCGGCAACCTGAATTACAAGTGCGGGGTTCTCGGCAAAGAGAAGCTTAACTATATCATTCTCGGCAATAGAGTTAAGGTCAATCTCCATACCTCCGTCAACATTAGCGAAGCACATCTCGAGCAATGTGGTTATGAGACCACCCGCCGATACGTCGTGACCGGCAAGGATAAGTCCCTCGTTCACAAGTTTCTGTACTGCATCGAAAGCCTCGGCAAAATATTCGGGGTTCTCGACAGAAGGAACATCGCTGCCCACGCAGTTGAGCGACTGTGCAAATGCCGAACCGCCCAGACGCAATGTGTCGAAGCTGAAGTCAATGTGGTAGAATGCACTCTTGGGCTCATTCACCATTACGGGCGAAACCACCTTGCGTACATCGGAAACCTCGCCGCCTGCCGATACTATTACTGTACCCGGGCTGATAACCTTTGTACCATCGGGGTACTTCTGGGTCATCGAGAGTGAATCCTTACCTGTGGGAACATTTATATGAAGGTCGCAACAGAAATCCGAGAGAGCCTCAACGCCACGATAGAGACGTGCATCCTCGCCCTGCTGTGAGCGGCAAGGCCACATCCAGTTTGCACTGAGCGATACTGTCTTGATACCATCGGCAAGAGGAGCAAGCACAATGTTTGTCAGTGCCTCGGCAACAGCAAGCACAGAACCCTTTGCGGGGTCGGCAAGACCTGCCTGGGGAGCGTGGCCGATTGATGTTGCGATACCCTTGCGTCCGCGATAGTCGAGTGTAACCACACCGCAATCGCTCAAGGGAAGCTGGATCTCACCCTGGCACTGCTGACGTGCAATCTTGCCTGTCACCGAGCGGTCTACCTTGTTTGTCAACCAGTCCTTGCAGGCAACAGCCTCGAGGCGGAGCACGTTTGTAAGGTACTCCTCAATCTTGTCGGCATCGTACTCGGCATCCTTGTACTTGCGTTCAACGGTTGTATCGTTCATATATGTCTTGGGCGATGAGCCGAACATCTGGCTTACCGAAAGGTCGAAAGGACGTACACCGTCGGCCTGCTCAAATGCAAAACGGGCATCACCTGTTGTCTCACCTACAACATACATAGGAGCACGCTCACGCTCGGCAACCTTGCGCACATACTCGATAGCATCCTCCTTGATGAGCAGACCCATACGCTCCTGCGACTCGTTGGCAATGATTTCCTTAGCCGAGAGAGTCTTGTCGCCCACGGGGAGCTTTGACATATCTATGAGACCGCCACACTCCTCGACAAGCTCCGAGAGACAGTTAACGTGTCCTGCCGAACCGTGGTCGTGGATAGATACTACGGGGTTGTTGTCGTCCTCGCACAGTGCACGCACCACGTTGTATGCACGCTTCTGCATCTCGGCATTGGCACGCTGAACGGCGTTGAGCTCGATACCCGACGAGTAACGGCCAGTATCAACCGACGATACAGAACCGCCGCCAAGACCGATGCGGTAGTTGTCACCACCCATCACGATAACCTTGTTACCCTTCTCGGGAGAACCCTTGAGGCAGTCGCGGCGTGTACCGTAGCCCACACCACCGGCAAGCATAATAACCTTGTCGTATCCGTATACCTCGTTGTTCTCGGCGTGCTCGAATGTAAGCACCGAACCGCAGATAAGGGGCTGGCCGAACTTGTTACCGAAGTCCGAAGCACCGTTAGAAGCCTTTATAAGAATCTGCTCGGGTGTCTGATAGAGCCATTTGCGCACGGGCAGAAGCTCCTCCCAGCAACGGTCCTCGAATGTACGGGGATACGATGTCATATATACCGCTGTACCGGCAATGGGCCAAGAACCCTTACCGCCACCCATACGGTCGCGAATCTCACCGCCTGTTCCGGTCGATGCACCGTTGAAAGGCTCAACAGTTGTGGGGAAGTTGTGGGTCTCGGCCTTGAGCGAGATTACAGTCTCAATATCCTTTATTACAAAGTAGTCGGGCATAGAGTGGTCGGCGGGAGCGAACTGCTCAACCACGGGACCCTGTGCAAATGCCACGTTATCCTTGTAAGCCGAAATAATCTTATTTGGATTCTCGTTTGTAGTACGCTTTATCATTGCAAAGAGCGACGAAGGCATCTCCTCGCCGTCGATGATGAATGTACCGCCGAAAATCTTGTGACGGCAGTGCTCCGAGTTAATCTGCGCAAAGCCGAACACCTCGCTGTCGGTGAGCTTGCGTCCGAGCTCGCCCTCGACACGGTGCAGGTAGTCTATCTCCTCCTTTGAGAGGGCAAGACCCTCGGCCTCGTTGTACGACTCAAGGTCCTCGATGAACTCAATGGGACGGGGCTCGATATCTATCTTGAAGATATTCTGGTCGAGTCCGCTGTACATACGCTGGAGCATAGGGTCGTACTCGGCATTCTGGTCCTTCACCGCAAAATACTCCTCGATGCGCACAACACCGTCGACACCCATATTCTGGGTAATCTCAACAGCATTGGTACTCCAGGGAGTAACCATCTCGCGACGGGGACCTATGTAGTATCCCTCGAGCGCCTCACCCTCGGCAAGCGTAGCCTCACCGTAGAGCCAGCATAGTTTCTCTATCTCTTCTTGACTGAAAGTGTGGGTAACCTCGGTTGCTATCACCGTATTACCCTTGGTGACAAAAAAGTAAATCATAAAAGATTATTTATGTAAGTTATTTATCTACACACAAAGCGCGGAGAGCAAAAGAGACTCCCCGTAATTTTGTGCGAAGATAGAGAAAAAAAACGAAACAGCGGACACCCTGCCGCACCTTTTATTAAACAAGGTTATTATTTTATATAAAAGTTCCCGAATGCACACTTTTTATGTGCAATTTTTCTACTTTTGCAGGTTGGAGACAGCACAGAGAGTCTCTTGAATTCATTTTGCAGTTTGGACATACATTTGATTATGGAAAATATTTTACTCGGATTTTCAATACCCTTCACCGGCACCGTACTGGGCGCCGCGCTGGTATTCTTCTTGCGCGACAAGATAACCGACTTTGCACAGAAACTGATGCTGGGCTTTGCCTCGGGAGTTATGATGGCGGCAAGTTTCTGGTCGCTCCTGCAACCCGCGCTGGAACAGTGCGAGAGCAGTTTCCTGGGCATCTTGCCGGTTCTTGGCGGTTTCATTGTGGGAATGGGATTCCTGTATCTGCTCGACTCCTTTGTACCCCACCAGCATATTGGTGACGAGCAGCCGGAGGGTGTACACACCTCGCTTCCCCGCTCCACCAAGCTCATATTGGCAGTAGCACTGCACAATATCCCCGAAGGAATGGCAGTGGGCGTTGTCTTTGCGGGTATCCTCAACGGAGACACCACACTCACGCTTGCCGGTTCGTTTGCACTGTCGATAGGTATGGCTGTGCAGAATATACCCGAAGGCGCAATAATATCAATGCCTCTGCGTCAGGAGGGAAAAAGCCGCGCAAGAGCCTTCGCGATGGGCGCACTGTCGGGACTCGTTGAACCCGTTGCAGCCGTATGCACACTGCTCTTCCTCGACAACGCAGCGGGCACAATGCCACTGCTGCTCGCCTTTGCCGCCGGAGCTATGCTTTACGTGATTGTAGAGGAGCTTATCCCATCTTCACAGGCAGGCAAGCACAGCAACGTAGGAACAATTGGCTTTGCCTGCGGTTTTATTCTTATGATGATACTCGACACCATATTAGGGTAAAAAACAGGTATAAGGAATTTATTAAAACCCACCGTTATTTTAACGGCAAAAAGCCATCCACCCCAAAAACATTTTTTACTACATTTGCGGGCAGACAGCACAGGCTGAAACTGTTATATATACATCATATTGATTAAAAACAATTTATAAAAAGAAATATGAATTTCGTCCTATTGTTCACAATGATTGTAGCGTCAATAATTCTGGTATTTGCCGGAATGTTGGTGGCACGCTTAATCTCGCCCCGCACGCACAATCGCCAGAAAGGCGAGGCATACGAATGCGGCATACCCACTCAAGGCGAGACGTGGGTACACTTCAGGGCAGGATACTACCTGTTCGCAATCCTCTTCCTTATGTTCGACATTGAGACTGTATTCCTCTTCCCCTGGGCAACCATAGTCAAGGAACTTGGAATGAAGGCCCTTCTGGGAATACTCTTCTTCTTATTTATCCTCATACTGGGCCTTGCCTACGCTTGGCGCAAGAAAGCACTTGAATGGAAATGAAAAAGCCCGAGATTAAATCTATCCCTTACGGGGAATTCAAGGACAACGAGACACTCGAGGCCCTTATCCAGGAAATCAACAAGGAACGCACCAACGTGCTCGTGGGCAAGCTCGACGAGCTCATCAACTGGGGCAGAAGCAACTCCCTGTGGTCGCTTACCTTTGCCACAAGCTGCTGCGGAATAGAGTTTATGGCAGTGGGTGCCGCGCGCTACGACTTTGCCCGCTTCGGGTTCGAGGTGACACGCAACTCGCCCCGTCAGGCCGACCTCATAATGGTTGCAGGTACAATAACACACAAGATGGCACCCGTCCTGAAGCGCCTCTACGACCAGATGGCCGAGCCCAAATATGTTGTGGCCGTAGGCGGCTGTGCCATAAGCGGCGGACCATTCAAGGGATCGTACCACGTGCTGAACGGAGTGGACAAGATTATACCCGTCGACGTCTATATACCCGGTTGCCCGCCTCGCCCCGAAGCAATGCTCTACGGAATGATGCAGCTGCAGCGCAAGGTGAAGGTTGAGAAATTCTTTGGCGGGAAGAACCGCAAGCTGAGCCGCCGCGATATGACCGACGGCCCGATAATTGTAACGAATGTCCCTACATCGGAAACCGATAACAAATAACAAACGATGAATCCAACATTCATAGATACAGAAAAATTCCGCGCACAGATGGAGGAACTCCGCCGCAATGGAATGGACTTCTTGCGCGACATTATAGGAATGGACTGGGGCGAAGAGGGGCTGGGAGCCATCTACACGCTCGAGAACAGTTCGACACACGAGACCTGCGAAGTAGCAGTACGCTGCACAAGCCGCGAAACCCCGACAATAGCATCGGTGTACGACCTGTGGAGCGTTGCCGAATTCTACGAGCGCGAGGTGTACGATTTCTTTGGAATAAAGTTCGTCAACCACCCCGATATGCGCCGCCTCTTCCTGAGGAACGACTGGGTGGGATACCCCCTGCGCAAGGACTACGACGAGAGCGAGGCTATAAACCCCATAAGAATGGAGAACGAGATTCCCGAGGACGTACAGCGCGACTACGAGATTGCCGAGGACGCCGAGCGCGAGCTATATGTGAAGCAGACGAACAAGATTTTCGGCGACCAGTATATCATAAACATCGGACCGCAGCACCCCGCCACACACGGAGTATTGCGTTTCCGTCTGGCACTCGACGGCGAGGAGATACGCAAGATTGACGTACACTGCGGATACATACACCGCGGAATAGAGAAGATGAGCGAGAAGATGACCTACCCGCAGATACTCGCCTTCACCGACCGCCTCGACTACCTGAGCGCCCATCAGAACCGTCACGCACTGTGTATGTGCATAGAAAAGGCAATGGGCATTGAACCCACCGGCCGTGTGCAGTACATACGCACCATTATGGACGAGCTGCAGAGGATAGACTCCCACCTGCTCTTCCTCTCGTGCGCAGCGATGGACCTTGGCGCAATAACCACATTCATCTACGGATTCCGCGACCGCGAGAAAGTACTCGACATATTCGAGGAGGTCACGGGCGGACGTCTCATACAGAACTACAATGTGATAGGCGGTGTACAGGCCGACATCACCCCCGACTTTGCGCGCAAGGTAAAGGAGTTCTGCAACTACCAGAAGAGGAAGATTGAGGAATACAACAACGTATTCACCTACAACACAATAACACGCAAGCGTATGATAGGTGTGGGAGTACTCTCGCGCGAGGACGCAATATCCTACGGCTGCACCGGAGGCTCTGGAAGAGCATCGGGCTGGGCGTGCGACGTGCGCAAGCGCCATCCCTATGCACTCTACGACAAAGTGGACTTTAAGGAGATTATATACAACAACGGTGACTGCTACGACCGCTTCCTTGTGCGTATCGACGAGATTCTGCAATCGATACACATTATTGAACAGCTGATAGACAATATCCCCGAGGGCGACTACAAGGTAAAGACAAAGCCCATAATACGCATACCCGAGGGACGTTACAGCGCAGCCGTGGAGGGCTCGCGCGGAGAGTTCGGGGTATTCATAGAGAGCCGTGGCGACAAGTCGCCATACCGCCTGAAATTCCGTCCTATGGGACTGCCCCTCGTGGCAGCTATGCACAAGATTCTGAAAGGGGCAAAGATAGCCGACCTCATAGCCATTGGCGCAACGCTCGACTATGTAATCCCCGACATTGACCGATAAAAAAATAGGATACGATTATGTTAGACTTCGGTACAATAACAACTGCTACAGACCAATATCTGCACTCGGTGATGCCAACGCAGGCAGCACTCCTTTTAGAGTGCATTCTTGTTGCACTGTGCGCAGTGCTTGCATACGTGATGCTGGCAATAGTTATGATTTTTATGGAACGTAAGGTGTGCGCAGCATTCCAATGCCGTCTGGGTCCGATGCGCGTAGGCGTGTGGGGACTGCTGCAGGTCTTTGCCGACGTGTTCAAGATGCTCATCAAGGAGATTATAAGCATCGACCGCTCCGACAAGCTGCTCTACAATCTTGCACCTTACCTTGTGGTTATGAGCTCGGTACTCACATTCAGTTGCCTTCCCTTTGCCCAAGGATTCCAGGTGCTCGACTTCAACATCGGTGTATTCTTCATTATGGCTGCATCGTCGTTCGGAGTGCTCGGAATATTGCTGGCAGGCTGGAGCAGCAACAACAAATACTCGATGATAGGCGCTGTGCGCAGCGGTGCACAGATGATTAGCTACGAGTTGTCCATTGGCCTTTGCATACTTGTGATTGTGGTGCTCAGCGGTACAATGCAGATAAGCGAGCTTGTCGAGGCACAGCGCGACGGGTGGTTCATATTCAAGGGGCATATCCCCGCCTTTACAGCCTTCATAATATACCTCATAGCAGGTAATGCCGAGACCAACCGTGCACCGTTCGACCTTCCCGAAGCCGAGTCGGAGCTTACCGCAGGATTCCACACCGAATACTCGGGAATGCACTTCGGATTCTTCTACGTTGCCGAGTTTATGAACCTTTTCATTGTGGCAGGCATTGCATCGACACTCTTCCTGGGCGGCTGGGCCCCACTGCACATTGCAGGCTTCGGCGCATTCAACGCCATTATGGACTATATTCCCGGCAGCGTGTGGTTCCTTGGCAAGACATTCTTTGTAATATGGCTGCTTATGTGGGTACGCTGGACATTCCCCCGTATGCGCATAGACCAGGTCGTGTCGCTCGAGTGGAAGTACCTGCTGCCGATAGGCCTTGTAAACCTGCTCATAATGACAATATGCGTAGTATGCGGCTGGACATTCTGACAAACAAGAGATAAAGAGAGAGACAATGGAACAGAAATTCACATACATTGGAAAAATAGCGGACACTATAAAGTCGCTCGCGACAGGCCTGTCGGTTACAATGAGGGAGTTCTTCACCCCCAAGGTAACCGAGCAATACCCCGAGAACCGCAAGACACTGAAAATATCGGACCGTCACCGCGCGATGCTATATATGCCCCTCGACGAGGAGGGCAACAACCGCTGCATAGCCTGCGGACTGTGCCAGAGCAACTGCCCCAACGGCACAATAACCATAAAGACAAAGACCGTAGTAGACGAAGAGACCGGCAAGAGCAAGAAGGTGCTCGAGGAATACATCTACGACCTTGGCAGCTGTATGTACTGCCAGCTATGCGTGAATGTATGCCCCAAGGATGCCATTGCGTTCAACAACAGTTTCGAGAATGCAGTGTTCGACCGCAACAAACTGATAATAAAGCTAAATAAATAGAAGAAATGGAATTACTGTCAACAAACATATTGATTTTCGCCGCTCTTGCCCTCTTTATGGCAACAGCAGCCTTTGCAGCAGTAACCACCAGCCGTATGATGCGTGCCGTCACCTATCTGCTCTTTGTGCTTTTCGGAACAGCAGGCATATACTTTATGCTGCACTATACCTTCCTGGGCGCAGTGCAGATTATAGTGTATGCGGGCGGCATCGTGGTGCTCTTCATCTTTGCCGCGCTACTCATCGGCAAGGGAACGATAGACGTGACCCACACGTCGAAGATGCGCTATTTTGCAGGCCTCCTTACCTCTGTATCGGGAATGCTGATAACCCTGTACCTTATTGTCACAGGCGGTTTCTCCACCGACAAGTTCACAGCCGACGGGGTGCCGATGAAGGTAGTGGGTACAGCACTTATGGGAACCGACAAACACAACTATGTCCTTACATTCGAGGTATTAAGTATACTGTTGCTTGCCTGTATGGTAGGAGCAATTATGATTGCACGTAAAAAATAACAAAGACACTATGATAGTCCCCGCCGAATTTTATCTTATCCTTGCCACCATACTCTTCTTCATAGGAGTATTCGGATTCTTCACACGACGCAACCTCATCTCGTTGCTCGTAAGTACCGAGCTTATGCTCAATGCCGTAGACATAAATTTTGCGGTATTCAACGCATACAGCCACCCCGAGCAGTTGGAAGGATTCTTCTTCACTATGTTCGGAATCGGCATCGCAGCTGCCGAGACAGCCGTTGCCATTGCAATAATAATCAATGTGTTCCGCAACGCAAAATCGATACACATTAAGAATCTGCGTAACCTTAAACACTGATGACTATGGATTTTACAATACTCATACTTGTTCTGCCGCTCGTCAGTTTCCTCATTCTTGGACTATGCGGAATGAAAATGCCCCACAAGGCAGCAGGGATAATAGGAACATTGTCGCTTGCAACGGTCACACTCCTGTCGTACATTACTGCAGCTCTCTATTTTGGCGCAGGACGCACAGCCGAAGGCATTTTTGCAACAATAACCCCGTACAACTATTGCTGGCTCCCGCTTAACGGTACACTCAGCATAGATATGGGCATAATGCTCGACCCAATCTCGGTGATGATGCTCATTGTCATATCCACCGTGAGCCTTATGGTGCACATATACTCAATGGGATATATGAAAGGAGAGCGTGGTTTCCAGCGCTACTATGCGTTCCTCTCGCTATTTACATTCTCTATGCTCGGCCTTGTGGTTGCAACGAACATCTTCCAGATGTATGTATTCTGGGAGCTTGTGGGCGTATCGTCGTACCTGCTCATTGGATTCTACTACACCAAGCCCGAGGCAATTGCAGCATCGAAGAAGGCATTCATAGTGACACGCTTCGCCGACCTCTTCTTCCTCATAGGAATATTGCTTTACGGATACTACGCCGAGACATTCTCGTTCACCCCCCCTGAGGCACTGCTCGTTGCTGCCGGAGGAGTGATTCCAGTGGCATTGGGACTGATGTTCGTAGGCGGTGCAGGAAAGAGCGCGATGTTCCCGCTGCATATATGGCTGCCCGACGCAATGGAAGGCCCCACCCCAGTATCGGCACTCATACACGCTGCCACAATGGTTGTCGCAGGTGTCTATCTTGTTGCGCGTATGTTCGGGCTGTTCATCGGCTATGCCCCCGAAGTACTTCACATAATAGCCTACGTGGGACTGTTCACCGCACTCTACGCGGCCGTTGTTGCCTGCGCACAGACAGATATCAAGCGCGTGCTAGCCTTCTCCACAATATCGCAGATTGCATTTATGATGGTAGCATTGGGCGTATGCACCTCGTCCGACCCGCACAGCGGCGGACTGGGCTATATGGCATCCATGTTCCACCTTTTCACACACGCAATGTTCAAGGGACTGCTGTTCCTGGGCGCGGGAGCCATTATCCACGCCGTGCACAGCAACGAGAAGAGCCAGATGGGCGGACTGCGCAGATATATGCCCGTGACGCACATTACGTTCCTCATTGCCTGCCTCGCTATAGCAGGCATCCCGCCCTTCAGCGGATTCTTCAGTAAGGACGAGATTCTCGCAGCCTGCTACAGCTTCTCGCCAATGATGGGTGCGTTTATGAGCCTCATCGCCGCACTCACTGCATTCTATATGTTCCGCCTCTACTATCTTATCTTCTGGGGCAAGAGCCACTACGAGGAGCAATTGGCACTGTACAAGGCAGGAGCAACCGCCCACGAGCCGCACAAGCCCCACGAAGCCCCCCTCACAATGACTCTGCCGCTCGTAATACTTGCAGCCATAAGTGTCGTAGCAGGTTTCATTCCCTTCGGTGAGTTTGTGAGCAGCAACGGCGAGCCCTACACAATCCACCTCGACTACACTGTGGCAGCAACAAGCATAGCGCTTGCCGTAGGAGCCATCATCCTTGCCACCATAATGTACAAGAGCGGGGAGAGCAGGCTCACCACCGCCATAAACAGCCGTATGGGCGCGTTCATACAGGCAGCCTACCACCGCTTCTATATGGACGAGATATGGCTTTTTGTAACAAAGAAGATAATATTCAACTGCATAAGCCGCCCCATCGCCTGGTTCGACCGCAATGTGATTGACGCTACGATGGACCTGCTGGCAACAGCCACACAGAAGCTCGGCAATATTTTGCGCCCTATGCAGAGCGGAAATATACAGAGCTACAGCGTGTGGTTCCTGGGAGGCGCACTCATAATAATACTCACACTCATATTTTTTGCATAGTACTACCCCATAATAGAGACTGACACAATGAATATCCTTAATCTATTTGTAGTAATACCCTTGATGATGCTGGCCGCACTGTGGCTGAGCAGAGGCACAAGACAGATACGCACGGTGATGGTCACAGGCTCCACACTGTTGCTTGCCCTGTCGGTATATCTTACTGTCGACTTCATAGCACAGCGCAACGCAGGCGTCACTGCCGCACAGCTATACACAGACTCGTGGTGCTGGTACCCGTCGCTCAACATAAGCTACTCGATAGGCGTGGACGGAATATCGGTTGCAATGATACTTCTCTCGTCGATAATAGTCTTTACGGGCACATTCGCATCGTGGAACGTACGTCCGCACACAAAGGACTTTTTCCTGTGGTACGTGCTGCTGTCACTCGGAGTATACGGCTTCTTCATAAGCACCGATATGTTTGCAATGTTTATGTTCTACGAGACAGCCCTCATTCCAATGTATCTTCTCATAGGTGTTTGGGGCAGCGGCAAGAAGGAGTACTCGGCAATGAAGCTCACACTGATGCTTATGGGCGGCTCGGCGTTCCTTCTTATGGGCATTCTGGGAATATACTACGGCAGCGGTGCCACCACAATGAACATACACGAGATTGCAGCAAAGGGCAATATCCCCGTTGGGCTGCAGTATATATTCTTCCCGATGACCTTTGTGGGCTTCGGAGTGCTGGGTGCACTCTTCCCTTTCCACACGTGGAGCCCCGACGGCCACGCAAGCGCCCCCACCTCGGTGTCGATGCTGCACGCAGGAGTACTTATGAAGTTGGGCGGATACGGCTGTTTCCGCATTGCAATGTACCTTATGCCGCAGGCTGCCAACGACCTTGCCTGGATATTCATAATCCTCACAACCATAAGCGTTGTCTACGGAGCACTGAGCGCGATAAGCCAGACCGACCTCAAGTACATCAACGCCTACTCCTCGGTGAGCCACTGCGGACTGGTGCTCTTTGCCCTGCTGATGATGACACGCACCTCGTGCACCGGCGCGATACTGCAGATGCTCTCGCACGGACTGATGACAGCCCTCTTCTTTGCCCTCATTGGAATGATATACGGCCGCACCCACACACGCGACATACGCCAGATGCAGGGACTGATGAAGATAATGCCTTTCCTTGCCGTGGGCTACGTCATTGCCGGCCTTGCCAACCTCGGCCTACCCGGATTCAGCGGATTCGTTGCCGAGATGACAATTTTCGTGGGCTCGTTTATGGCAGACGGCACATTCCACCGCACCGTAACGATAATAGCCTGCACAAGCATAGTAATAACAGCTGTTTACATTCTGCGTGTGGTGGGCAAGATTCTCTACGGCGAGCCCGTCAACGAGGAGCACAAGAAGCTTACCGATGCAACGTGGGACGAGCGCTTTACCGTCATCTGCCTCATTATATGCGTCGCAGGACTAGGTATTGCCCCTATGTGGGTAAGCAACCTCATCAACAATGGCGTGAGCGACATCATTACCACCCTCAAGCCTTGATATACAGATATATAAAAGTAGATAAGAACTCACACTTACAATATAGAAAGAGATGGATTACAGTCAATTTTTCGCAATGCTGCCCGAGATTACCCTGCTTGCAGTATTCGTAATAATATTCATATTCGACCTTTTGGCAACAGGACGCTACCGCCGTATCTTCCACACGCTCACAATATTGCTTATGACAGTGCAGATTGCCATCTGCCTCAAAGAGGTAAGCACCGAACTGACGCTCTTTGGAGGAATGTACTACAGCAACAGTATGATAGCCTTTATGAAGTCGATGCTCACATTCGGCGCACTGCTCGTGGTGCTTCAGGCGCACCGCTGGCTCAGCACCGCGCACAGCTACTATAAGCAAGGAGAGTTCTATGTGCTGCTGCTGAGCACACTCGTCGGAATGTACTTTATGATTAGCGCCCGACACTTCCTGTTGCTGTTCATAGGAATGGAGCTTGCATCGTTGCCTCTTGCCTGCCTTGTGGCATTCGACAAATACCGCCACAACTCGGCCGAGGCTGGAATAAAGTATATCCTTACGTCGATGTTCTCGTCGGCCATTATGCTCTACGGAATATCCTTCCTCTACGGCACGACGGGCACTCTCTACTTCGACGATATGGTAACATACATCACCGGCAGCCCTATGCAGACACTTGCAATGGTGATGTTCTTTGCCGGATTGGGTTTCAAGATATCGCTCGTGCCTTTCCACCTGTGGACTGCCGACAGCTACCAGGGCGCGCCCACCATTGTCACAGCCTACCTGTCGGTAATATCCAAGGGAGCAGCCGTATTTACACTCTTCATAATACTCACAAAGGTATTTGCACCAATGACACACGAGTGGCAGACGATGCTGTATATCGTTACCGTTGCAAGCATCACCATTGCCAACCTCTTTGCAATAAAGCAGAAGAACCTCAAGCGCTTTATGGCATTCAGCAGTATCTCGCAGGCCGGTTACATAATGCTTGCAGTAATAAGCGGCACCGGACAAGGTATGAGCGCTATGGTATTCTACGTAATGGTGTATATCGTTGCCAACCTTGCCATATTCGGTATTATAGAGGCACTCGAGAAGCACTACGACAATGTGGAGCTGGAGCACTCGCACCTGAACGCGCTCTACAGGAGCAACCCCCGCCTGGCATTCCTTATGACGCTTGCCCTATTCTCGCTTGCGGGCATTCCCCCGTTTGCAGGCTTCTTCAGCAAGTTCTTTGTATTTATGAGTGCCTTCGACGCAGGATTCTGGGTACTTGTATTCATTGCCCTAATAAACACCGTCATATCACTGTATTACTACCTGTTGATTGTAAAGGCAATGTACATCACTCCCAACGAGACACCTATCCCCCACATAAAGTGCGACAGCTTCACACGCATAAGCCTCGGATTTTGCCTGATGGGAATCATTCTGCTCGGTATATGCAGTTTTGTATATATCAATATTGACAGGATGGCGTTCTGAGAAGAATGGATATAGTGGAAAAGGCGCTGAGCGTGCGCAACAATCTGGTACAATGCAGTGTAAACCCGATAGATTATTCACTCGGCATTGTTCCTCCGTATATAGGCTCGGGTGACATTAAACTGATTATTCTGGGGCAAGACCCTACCGTGCGTAATGCAGCACAGCGCGCAAAGATAAAGTGCACACTCAACCTCGACAAAGGGAAGGGTGCTCTCAGGGTGTATGTGGGGCGTATTTGCGCGTCGCTGGGCTTGTCGCTGGATAATGTCTATGCAACCAACATATACAAATATTTCTACGCCCTGCCACCCGCCGATACATTCGATGTACTCTCCCTTCACAAACAGCCGAATATTGAACTGCTTGAATACGAACTTTCCCTTTTGGGAGAGTGCCCTGTCATTACATTAGGGGAGCCCGTGCTGCAGTTGCTCTGCGACGATAAGCAAAAGGTGCGTTATTTTTGGGGTTACGATGATGCACTCTTCCATCACATTGCGGCAGAGGAGAATATCCTGTACCGTCCGCTCTTTGCCTTTCCCCATCAGCCAAGTATGCGCAAACGGTTCTACAAGGAAAATTTCGAAGCATATTTGAAGTATATGCGCCGATTCCTGTAGTGTGGCGTTGCTCTGTTCGCCTGGTGCCTGCGTGTGAGGGGCAGGCGTGGCGGGCAGTCACTCTTTTTTCAGTAGCTTTATCATTGCGTCGGCTGCGCGTCCCGATGCGTCGGGCTCTCCCAGAATGCCGATGATGCGGTCGTACTCGGCAAGCATCGTGCGGCGCGCTGGTGTGTCGCCGAGCAGCAGCCCTATCTCCTTTTCGGCATTCGCCTGTGTCATATCCGCAGCCACAAGCTCGCGCACCACCTCTTTGCCGGCTATGAGATTTACGAGCGATACGTATTTGACCTTAAGGAAGTGCCGCTTGAGCCAGGAGTAGAGCTTGGGCATAGGGGTTGCGTAGCATACTACCTGCGGTACGCGGAAGAGCGCAGTCTCGAGTGTTGCCGTGCCCGACGTTACAAGGGCGGCGTGCGAGTGCTTGAGCAATTTGTAGGTACTGCCGTAGAGTATCTTTACATCACCGTTCATATATGGGGCATAGAACTCCTTGGCTATTCCCGGAGCACCTGCTATGACAGGCTGGTATTCAGGGTATCGCCTCATTGCGTCGAGCATCATAGGCAGGTTGCCCTCTATCTCCTGCTTGCGGCTGCCGGCAAGCAGTGCCACGATGGGCTTTTCGGCAAGGCTGTTGGCTTTGAGGAATTGCGGCAGTGTCTCGCCGTCGCTCTTAAGGAAGGTATCTACCGCATCTACGCAGGGATTGCCTATGTAGTGTATACTGTAGTTGTGCTTGGCAAAGAAATCAACCTCAAAGGGAAGTATGGAGAAAAGCTCGTCAACGTCGCGACGGATATTCTTTATACGGTACTCTTTCCACGCCCATATTTTTGGAGATATGTAGTAGTATATGGGTATTCGGGTGTTCTTGCGTATATACTCGGCAATGGAGAGGTTGAAACCCGGATAGTCCACCAGGATAAGTACGTCGGGCTGCCACTCTACAATGTCGCGCTTGCAGCGCTTCATATTGCCAAGTATGGTGCGCAGGTGCAACAATACAGGAATAAAGCCCATATATGCAAGCTCGCGGTAGTGCTTTACCCGCTCTCCGCCTACAGCTGTCATAAGGTCGCCGCCAAAGAAACGGAACTGCGCCTCACCGTCCCTCTCCTTTATTGCTTTCATCAGGTTCGAAGCGTGAAGGTCACCCGATGCTTCGCCCACTATAAGATAGTATTTCATAGCCGAGTATCTGCTTTCTTGTATCTGTTTATTGTTCGGGAGATATATTCCACGACTTGAGCTCATCGAGGAAGCTGTAGTCGGTAAAGTCGATGCATGTGGGGGTTATTGTGGCATAGTTGTTGTCGAGTGCTACGCGGTCGGCATCGGCATCCGTATCACAGCATTCAAAACTGCCTGTCAGCCAGTACCAGTCGCCTCCGCGCGGATGGGTGTGTCCCTCCCACTCGTTTATCCACTGTCCGTTGGCCTGACGGCACACCTTTATTCCTGCATATTGCTGAGAGTCGGGGAAATTCACATTGAGGCAACTGCCGTAGGGCAGGCCTTTGTCGAGTACATTGCGTACAATTGAGCGTATGTAAGGCAGTGTGGGCAAGAAATCGGCATCATTATCGTGCGAACAATGCGAGAAGGCTATCGAGGGGATTCCTTTCATACAACCCTCGATGACAACTCCCATTGTACCCGAGTAGTGCGCATTCACTGCCGAGTTGTCACCGTGGTTGATGCCTCCGACAATGAGCGACGGACGACGCTCCACCACCGTGTGGCAGGCTAGCTTAATGCAGTCGCTCGGGGTGCCAGTGCAGGAGTACACCTTCAATCCCGGCTCTTCATTTATCAACGACAGTTTCACAGGGACCTCACTTGTGATTGAGCAACCTTTGCCCGAACGTCCTGTGTGCGGTGCAACAACTACCACGTCGCCGAACTCCATCAGCACACGCATAAGCACATTTATACCCTTTGCAAGATACCCGTCGTCGTTCGACACCAGGATTAACGGTCTTTTTTCTTCCATAAACACTCTTTGTTTTTATTCACGACGCGAAGATAATGAAAAAACACAATCCCAGCAGTTGCTGTGGCCATAATCGGGATAAAAAAGTACTCTTTTGGCTTAAAATTTGTAAAATCAAATATAAACATATAAATTTACAGAAAATTTTACAATATTGCCCGAATAGGAGCATTAAGCACAGATTAACTAAAACCAAGAAATATGAAACTTTTCAAGAAACTTATTGGCTGCGCACTTGCAGCGCTGTTTACACTTTCGGCAACAGAAACAGTTGCACAAAAGGCCGACATCAGTCCGTTGCCACGCAATATCGAGTGGAGCGACAAAGTTGCATTTGACAACACAGTAACATACCGTTTGACTGGTGCCGAGAGCGCCGACAAGGATGCTGTAAGACTCTTCACAGAACGTTTTTCGACCGGAAAGAAGGGTGTACGCGTAATCATCGGCGAGCGTGGCGATAAGACTGTAAAGAAATATGCTCACCTCATCCCCCAAAAGAGCGAGGGCTACTACCTGAGCGTAGAGAACGACAAGGTGGTTATCGCGGGTAACGACGAGCGCGGAACATACTATGGTGTGCAGACATTCATACAGATAGCGTCGCAGCCCAAGGTAATGTGCGCAACTGTAACCGACTATCCCAGCATCGGTGAGCGCGGACTGGTAGAGGGATACTACGGCAACCCCTACACCGAGGCCAACCGTATGGACCTCTTCAAATTCTTTGGAGAGCAGAAGATGAACGTATATATCTACGGCCCTAAGGATGACGTTTACCACAAGCAGTTGTGGCGCGAGCCTTATCCCGAGGAGCAGGGCCGCAAGATTGCCGAGTATGCAGCAGCAGCCAAGGCAAGCAAGGTAGACTTCATATGGGCAATTCACCCCGGAGTGGACATCAAATGGAACAATGCCGACAGCGTAAACATCGTAAACAAATTGAAGATGATGTACGACCTCGGCATACGTACATTCGCAGTCTTCTTCGACGATATTTGGGGCGAGGGTACAAAGGGCGACAAGCAGGCCGGCCTTATGAACTATATTGTTCAGGAGCTGAACAAGTCATACGATGACATCAACCCCCTTATCATCTGCCCCACACAGTACAACAAGGGCTGGACAAGCGGTGACTACCTGAATGTGCTGGGTACACAGATGGACGAGAGCGTGCGCATTATGTGGACCGGCAACAGCGTTGTGGATATGATAGAAATGGACGATATGCAGTGGATTAACGAGCAAATCAAGCGTAAGGCGTATATCTGGCTCAACTACCCTGTGACCGACTACTGTATCAACCGTATGCTTATGGGACCCACCTGGGGTAACGGCACAGACATTGCCGAGACTCTTGGCGGATTTACATCTAACCCGATGGAGTATGCAATGTCGTCAAAACTGTCCCTCTTCAGCATTGCCGACTACTGCTGGAATATGGAGAACTACGACAGCGATGCATCGTGGGAAAAGGCCATCGCATATCTTATGCCCAATAACCGCGAGGCTTTCCACTTCTTCTGCGAGAACAACGTAGACCTTGGCTCTACAGCACACGGACTGCGCCGTCCCGACGAGTCGCCCGAGTTCGTTGAAGTCAAGAAACAGTACGACGCATATATGGCAGCCAACGAGACTGCAAAGGCTATAAGCGTTATGCGTGCCCATATGACTAAATTCGCGAACACTGCGCTTACATTGAAATATTCGGGCGAGGCTCCCGAGCTTATCGAGGAACTCGAGCCCTGGCTGGAGTCTATGAAATATGTAGGATTGCGCGGCGAGGCTATAATGGATATGTACACAGCACTGGAGAACAACGATCCCCAGGCATTTGTCGCGAACTATCTTCGTCATCAGGAGTATTACGATGCGCAGGATGCCCTCCGCTCACGTCAGTTCGAGGGTACACTCAAGTGGGCAAAGCCCGAGGTGGCTATGGTACACGTGAATCCCTTCCTCAAGAGCACCCTATCGTCACTCATCACACTTTACAAGAACAAGTACAGCTACCGTACCGACATATTCCCCGCACAGGAGGTTGAGAATGGTATCTACTTCATAATGTGCAACGGAAAATATCTTACCAACAGCACACCAAACGTAGCGCGCAGTGTACCCGAACTGCTCGACAAGCGCGACGATGTACGTCCTCAGAGACAGGAGTGGAACATCACTCTCGACCCCGAGACAGGACGCTACAAGATTGTGAATGTAGAGGACAGCCGTTACCTTAACGAATATGCACGCTTCAGCGCAGGAAGCGGCAATCCCTACGATGCAAACTGGCACACATTCTCTATCCTCCGCATGGCCGACGGCAGATACTGCATACAGAATGGCGGAAACGGCGGAAACAAATTCTGGACAGTCGAGGAGAACCATCTTGTACAGGGCACAAACAGACTTGAGCCTTCGCAGTTCATCTTTGAGCTTGTACCCGTGTCGGGCGGCGCGTCAATTCCTTTGTTCCAGGAAGGTGCCACTTACTATATAAAGAGCAAGGGCAAGTACCTCACGAATACCAATCCCAACGGCAAGGGCGGTACTCCTGCGTTCCAGGACGCTACTGCTACCTCCGAGGCACAGGAGTGGATTATCTCTCAGGATGCCGAAGGAAAGAACTTCTACAAGATTGCGAGCAAGGCCGACGGCAGATATTTGAACGAGTATGCCGATTTTGGAACAAACCCCTACTCGCCTGTATGGAACACATATCTCATATTGGTGAAGGACGGTAAATATTCTATACAGACATCACAGGAGGCCGGCCGCAACTATTGGAATGTGAATGTAGACAGACTCTCGCAGGACAACAGCATTGCGCCCTCGCAGAGCTATGTAATAGAGATTATAAAGAAATAAGGCAAAACAGCCCTGTACGCCTCCATTTCGAGTATAAAATGTTGCCCGATGCTAACAACATCGGGTAACATAATTTAAGAAACCTTGTCAATAAACTGTTCATAAGTAAACATAAAATAACAAGATACAATCTGTTTTTTATGTATCTTTGCAAAAGATTTGCAGGGCCCACATCGCATTGCAAACGTGGCATACACAAATGATTTTCAAGTATGCCAAAGAATATAAACATAGCAAATAACACAAAATACATATGGGAAAGATTATTGCATTGGCAAACCAGAAGGGAGGAGTAGGAAAAACTACAACAGCTATCAACCTGGCTGCATCGCTTGCCACATTGGAAAAGAAGGTACTCGTAATTGATGCCGACCCGCAGGCAAACGCCTCATCGGGACTTGGCATTGACATCAGAGTGATAGAAAGTTCCATCTATGAGTGTCTTATAAACAAGTCGGCTCCCGACGAAGCAATACACCACACCTGCATCGAGGGACTGGACATCATCCCCTCGCACATAGACCTTGTGGGTGCCGAGATAGAGATGCTCGACCTGCCGAACCGCGAGAAGATTATGCGTGAGGCACTGACACCGTTAAAGAGCAGATACGACTATATACTCATTGACTGTTCACCCTCATTGGGACTCATAACGGTAAATTCACTCACAGCTGCCGACTCGGTAATAATACCCGTACAGTGCGAGTATTTTGCCCTGGAAGGAATCAGCAAACTATTGAACACTATAAAGATAATAAAATCGAACCTCAACCCATCGCTCGACATTGAAGGATTCCTGCTGACAATGTTCAACTCGCGACTGAGACTGAGCAACCAGGTCTACAACGAAGTGAAGAAACACTTCCGCGAGCTTGTGTTCGAGACTGTAATATTGCGCAACACACGTTTGGGAGAGGCGCCGAGTATGGGCATTCCCGTAATACTGTATGACGCAGAGTCTACAGGTGCAAAGAACTATCTTTCACTTGCGCACGAGATTATCAAGAAAAACTAACAGACAATGGCACCGAACAAGAAATTCACATTAGGACGCGGATTAGATGCGCTCATATCTACCGAAACGGTACGTACTTCGGGCTCGTCTTCGATAGGAGAAATACCCCTTGAGCAGATAGAAGCCAACCCCAACCAACCACGACAGGAATTCGACGAAGAGTCGTTGCAGGAGCTGGCAGCCTCCATAGTCGAGCTCGGTGTGATACAGCCCATTACACTGCGCCGCACCGGTGAGGAACAATACCAGATAATTGCCGGCGAGAGGCGTTTCCGCGCATCGCAGCTGGCCGGTAAGGATACCATCCCTGCATACATTCTCGATGCGACCGACGAGAACACAATGGAGATGGCGCTCATAGAGAACATCCAGCGAGAAGATCTCAATGCTATGGAAATTGCCCTTGCATACCAGCAGCTGATAGAGCAGCACAACCTGTCACAGGAGCAGCTGAGCAAGCGTGTGGGCAAAGGAAGAGCTACTATAGCCAACTTCCTGCGTCTGTTGCGTCTGCCTGCAATCATTCAGGTTGCGCTCAAAGAGAAGAAAATAGATATGGGACACGCGCGTGCCCTGCTGTCGCTCGAAGACCCCGCAGCGCAGATAGCACTCTTCAAGGAGATACAGGAGAAGGGCTACTCGGTGCGTCAGGTTGAGGAGATTGTACGCGAGAGCAAGCAGGCATCGGAGAGCGCCGGTTCACCCGAAGCAAAGGCCAAGAGCGAAGCGCCCCAACAGAATGCAGTCTTTCACCAGCTGAAGAAACAGCTGACACACTTTTTCCAGACACCCGTACAGCTGACCTGCAACAACAAGGGTGCCGGCAAGATTAGTATAAAATTCAAAAGCGAAGAGGAGCTTGAACGAATTATTGCAATCTTTGACAAATTAAACCAATAGACACGATGCGTAGTTTCGTACAAACAGCGGTTACAGTATGTGTAGCACTTATGTGCCACACAGCAACAGTGTACGCACAGACCGATGCCAGGACCAAGGCACAGGATACGGCCTTGCAAATTACGACGGCAGACAGCACAGCCACAGCACCTGCACCCGCACCCGCAGACAGCAACAGTCGCGTTGCACAGAAACGCAAGAGCACTCAGGAGAATACCCGTTTCGTGCCCGACCCCGAGAAGGCCACCTGGCTGGGAGTGGTATTCCCCGGAGCGGGCCAGATATACAACAGGAAGTATTGGAAACTGCCCATAGTTTATGGCGGATTCATCGGATGCCTGTATGCCTACAACTGGAACAGCCAGATGTACAGCGACTACCGCCAAGCCTACCTCGACATAATGGATGCCGACCCGAATACCGACTCCTTCAAGGATTTCTTCCGTCCAGGATACGACTTCGACAAGAACAGCGAATACCTGAAGAACGTATTCAAGAAGAGGAAGGACCGCTATCGCCGTTGGCGCGATTTGAGCGTCTTTGCTTTTATAGGCGTATATGCACTGTCAGTCATAGATGCCTACATTGATGCACAGCTCGCCAATTTTGATATTGGCGATGACATAAACATAACTGTAACCCCAACAACACTCAACAGCTCCGGCACGACGATAGCCGACGGCTATTATGGACTGAACCTGAATATCAACTTCTGAAAAGGATGAATAGGACATACACCATACTGCTGCTCATCACTCTTTTTGTGTGCAACATATTGCACGCACAGGACAACGTAGCCAAAAAAGATACTGCACTCATCGACCTCACCTTTCTCGAAGTCGTGACAGACAGCAGCGAAATTGGCTACGACATACCCAAGAGCCTTGCCGTACACGCTGTAATGATGGAAGATGACAGCGAATTGCCATTAGGAATGAGCCTGGACATCGACAGCATACTCAACAGCTGGCACACTCTCAACCTGCTCGAAAGCCTCAATTGCGATGCATACACGGTGGACCCGCAGAGCATCAGCGATACAGTATATGCAGAGCGTCTCTACAAGATGCCGACAGTCATTGAGATGACATACAACAAGGAAGTGCGTAAACATATAAACAAATATGCATCATCGAGCCAGCTTGTACCCTACCTGCTGGGAATAGCACATTTCTACCTCCCATTATTCGAGGAGGCAATAGACAGGTACGGTCTGCCGCACGAACTGAAATATCTGCCCGTAATAGAATCGGCAATGAAGCCCCAGGCCATCTCGCGGGCGGGTGCAAAAGGTCTGTGGCAATTCATGTATGGCACAGGAAAAATCTACGGACTGAAATCGAACAACTACATAGAAGAGCGTTTCGACCCTATAAAATCGACCGATGCGGCAATGCGCCATCTGAGTATGCTGTACAATATGTTCGGCGATTGGCAGCTGGCCCTTGCTGCATACAACTGCGGAGAAGGAAATGTAAAGAAAGCCATACGCCGTTCAGGAGGAAAGACCAAATTCTGGGAGATATACAGGTTCCTGCCTAAGGAGACACGCGGTTACGTACCGGCATTCATTGCAGCCAACTACATAATGACATACCACCAGGAGCACGGCATCTGCCCCATGGAACCCAAAATTCCTATTGCGACTGATACCATCCACATCAGCAAGAACCTGCACTTTGAGCAGATTTCCCGACTGTGCAATATCGACATTGAAGAGATACGGGCCATAAACCCGCAATATGTACGCGATGTAATACCGGGAGAGAACGAATCGTGCGTGCTCCGTTTGAGGAACGAGTCAATAACACGCCTGATAATGCTGGGAGACTCGGTGTACACCTACAACGAGGAGAAATACTTCCCTAAGGAGAAGGTAGGCGAGATATTGAAAGAAGCAGCAAACAACCACGATACAGGAAACGGCAAATATATAACCTATAAAGTGCGTAAAGGAGATACCCTTGGAAAGATAGCAGGCAAGTACCGTGTCTCTGTAAAGCAATTGAGAAGCTGGAACAATCTTAAGAACAACAACATTGGCATTGGACGCGTTCTAAGGATATATAAATAGCGAATATTATGGAAACAGACGACAAGAGGTTGGCAGAGGAAGAGAAGACAATAAACGAAGCCTTTCAGCAGTTACTTGACATATATCTGGCATCGCAGCACCGTCGCAAAGTAGAACTCATCACAAAAGCATTCAACTTTGCAAGACAGGCGCACAAAGGAGTGCGCCGTCATAGCGGCGAGCCCTATATAATGCATCCTCTTGCCGTAGCACGCATAGTATGCGAGGAGATAGGATTGGGGTCAACATCGATATGTGCGGCCCTGCTACACGACGTTGTCGAGGATACCGACTATACAATAGAGGACATACATAACCTGTTCGGCGAGAAGATAGCGCGTATAGTGGAAGGCCTCACTAAAATCTCGGGAGGAGTATTCGGCTTGCAGGCATCGGAGCAGGCCGAGAACTTCAAGAAGCTCCTGCTCACGATGAGCGAGGACATACGTGTCATACTCATAAAGATTGCCGACCGCCTGCACAATATGCGTACCCTCGAATATATGCCCGTCAACAAGCAATATAAGATTGCAGGCGAGACACTCTATATATATGCCCCCATAGCCTACCGTCTGGGACTGAGCAAGATAAAGACCGAGCTCGAGAACCTCAGCTTCAGGTACGAGCACCCCGAGGAGTATGCGCGCATCGAAAAGAAAATAGAAAAGACACAGCAGGAGCGCGATATCCTGTACAGCGAATTTACCAACCCCATATGCGAGAGACTCGATGCGATGGGGTGCAAATATTATATCAAAGGACGTGTGAAGTCGCCCTACTCCATCTGGAATAAGATGCAGAAGAAACACGTTGCCTTTGAGGACATATTCGACATACTTGCTGTGCGTATAATATTCACTCCCCGTGACGGCGAGGACGAGAACAACGAATGTTTCAAGATATACAACGCGCTAACAAAGATTTACACAGCGCACCCCGACCGTCTGCGCGATTGGGTAAACAAGCCACGGGCAAACGGCTACAGGGCTCTTCACGCCACTTTTATGAGCAAGCGCGGCGAATGGATAGAGGTGCAGATTCGTAGCGAGCGTATGCACGAAGTGGCAGAGCAAGGAATCGCAGCACACTGGAAATACAAGGCACAGGGCGAAGAGAATTCTGCCGATGAGCAGCTCGACAACTGGCTGCACACAATAAAGGAGATACTCGACGACCCGCAACCCAACGCACTCGACTTTCTTGACACCATAAAGCTCAATCTGTATGCCACCGAGATATTTGTCTTTACACCAAAAGGCGAAATAAAGACAGTACCACAGAACTGCACGGCACTGGACCTTGCTTACAGCATACATACATTCCTTGGCAACCACTGTATAGGCGCAAAGGTCAATCACAAGCTGGTTCCATTGAACCACATACTAAACAGCGGCGACCAGGTAGAGATACTGACATCGAACTCACAACACGTGGACGCGAGCTGGCTCACCTTCGCAACGACGGCAAAGGCACGCGCCAAGATTCAGGCCGCCCTGCGCCGCCAACAACGCCTTATGCAGAACAAGGGCGAAGAGCTGCTGAACGAGTTCCTGGAGAAGGAAGACCTTGTAAAATTCAGCAACAACATAGACAGAGTGTGGAAGTTCCACAAGCTGAAGAGCCGCGAGGAACTGCTCGAAGCGTTAGGCAACGGCAGCATCGTTCTTGGAAGCGAGGACAAGGATGCGCTCCTGGGCAACAAGAGATTCCGTTTCCCGTTGTTCCCGTTCTTCGGAAAAAAAAGCGAGGAGGAGAAGGATACAGAGCACGCAGCCACACGTTTCGACAGCATAGACCATAAGCATCCTATTAACCTCACCGATGAGAACCTGCACAGCAGCTACATTATAGCCGATTGCTGCAAGCCAATCCCCGGCGACGATGTCCTGGGATACTATGACGATGAGCATCACATTGTAATACATAAGCGCAAGTGTCCTGTTGCCGACACCCTCAAGAGCAGCCACGGCGACCGCATATTGGCTGCCAATTGGGACACACACCGTACATTGTATTTTACAGTACCCATTATGCTCAAGGGTATAGACGGGATAGGTATACTGAACGAGATAACAACAATCATATACCAACAGCTGAACATCAGCATACAGAAACTAACCATAGAGGGCAAGGACGGTATATTTGAAGGCACCGTATGGGTGAATGTCCGCGACGTAGAGGAGGTACACACCGTATGCGACAGCCTCAAGAAGATTACCAACATAAAGACCATTGCCCGATTGGACTGATTGCCGGACGAACCAAGCTACAGGCCGGCACCTAACGGATTACAATAATACTCCTTATATATGCTGCCACATTGCATATATAAGGAGTATTATTCAACTCATCATTGCGTTTATTTCGTCACTATCCCACTGAAGATTCTACCCGACTTTATGCCCAACCGTCGGGCCGAGAAAAACTCGTTGCAACGGGTGTAGGTACACACCCCGCTCACCTCTACCGAACCGGCAGGAACGCCGCAGGCAAGCAGTTGCAGACGGTTGGCCTCCCACAGGTCAATGTGCCATTTGCCGGCCATTCGGGAGGCTATCTGCTCCATAGGGAAAGCTGCGGCTGCAAATGCATCGTAAACCTCGTCGCCCACCTCGAATGCAGCGAGAGAGATTGAAGGCCCAATGACAGCCCTTACATCAGCTGGAGAGACGCTGTAACGCTCCACCATCACAGAAACACACTTTTCCACAACACGAGCCACCGTCCCTCTCCACCCTGCGTGAACAGCCGCCACAACGCCTTTCACAGCATCGTACAGAAGCACAGGCACACAGTCGGCAGTGGATACTCCTATGCAGAGGTTAGGGATATTGGTAACTACGGCGTCCTTTGCGTGGAGAACAGCCGTCTGCTCCTCCTTGGGCAGAAGCAAGAACGGCGTGCCGATGCACAGTACATCGCAGCCGTGTGTCTGATGCGGGAGGATTAACCTCTCCGCGGCAATCCCAAGCTCACCGCACAGCGTGCAGCGGGCCTGCGCCACAGCCCCCTCATCGTCGCCACAATAGTGAGTAACATTAAAGCCGGCGTAAGCTCCAACGCCTACGCCGCCCTCTCTTGTAGTGGAGAAGGCACGCACGCCCTCTCCCATATTATATTCTAAGAGTCTCAATGTATCAGATTTTAGAAAGTGCCTGCTCAAGGTCGGCGATAATGTCCTCCACATCCTCAATACCTACCGACAGACGCATCAGGTCGGGTGCAACACCAGCCTCGAGGAGCTGCTCGTCGGACAACTGGCGGTGTGTGTGGCTCGCGGGGTGCAGGATGCACGAACGCGCATCGGCAACGTGTGTCACAATTGCTATGAAGCCCAGAGAATCCATAAAGCGGATAGCATCCTCCTTGCTGCCCTTTATGCCGAATGCCATCACTCCGCAAGCACCGTCGGGAAGATACTTTTGCGCAAGGGCGTAGTACTTGCTGTCGGGCAATCCGCAGAAGTTCACCCACTCTACCTTGGGATGGTTCTTGAGCCACTCGGCAACGCGCTGCGCATTCTGGCAGTGACGGGGCATACGCAGGTGCAGTGTCTCGAGTCCCAGGTTTAGCAGGAAGGCATTCTCGGGCGACATCATTGAACCCAGGTCGCGCATAAGCTGTGCAACCATCTTTGTGATATATGCAGCCTTGCCGAATGCAGCCGTATATGTAAGGCCGTGGTACGACTCGTCGGGCTGTGTCAATCCCGGGAATTTCTCCTTGTTGGCCTCCCAATCGAAGTTACCGCTATCTACCACTGCTCCACCTACAGCAACAGCGTGTCCGTCCATATACTTAGTAGTAGAGTGTGTCACAATATCCGCTCCCCACTCAAAGGGACGGCAGTTGACGGGTGTAGCGAATGTGTTGTCAATGATGAGGGGCACTCCGTGCTTGTGTGCTATATTGGCGAACTTTTCAATGTCGAGCACATTGACGCTGGGGTTGGAGATTGTCTCGCCAAAGAGCGCCTTTGTATTGGGACGGAACGCCTTCTCAATCTCCTCCACGGGTGCATCGGGGTCGACAAGCGTAACGTCTATTCCGAGCTTCTTCAATGTAACGGTAAAGAGGTTATATGTACCGCCATAGATTGTAGTTGCCGACACAAAGTGGTCGCCCGCCTCACAAATATTGAAGATGGCATAGAAATTGGCAGCCTGACCCGATGCGGTCATCACAGCACCCACACCACCCTCGAGAGCGGCAATCTTTGCGCCTACTGCATCCACTGTGGGGTTCTGCAAACGGGAGTAGAAGTATCCCGAGTCCTCAAGGTCGAAGAGACGGGCCATCTGCTCGCTTGTATCATATTTGAATGTTGTACTCTGATAGATGGGCAACACACGGGGCTCGCCCTTCTTGGGCTGCCAACCGCCCTGCACGCACAGCGTGCCTTTATTCAGTTTCTTTTGCATAGTATTTAATGTTATTATTACTTATCGGTGCATTGCGTCTGCCGAGGCAGACAATCTGTCATAAAATATCAAGGATAATTTATCTTTTGCGAAGATAACACTATTGAACGATAATTTATTTTCCGATAATCAAAAATATTGTTGCATTAAGTAAATTTCACAAAATAGGGTCGATTGAATGTCCATACAGATGTTTGGGAGCACTGGATAACATAGAATCGAGAGCATACGATACAAAAAGTGAGGATGTCCTTCCGGACACCCTCACGCATCTATTAAGTAAGTAATTATTCAGCTGTTGGTGTAGCCTCTTCAGTTGCAACTGCTGCGTCAGCAACAGGAGCCTCTGCCTTCTTCGCAGAACGGCGACGGCGTGTCTTCTTCGCAGAAGTCTTAGCCATATTCTCGTTGTAATCCACCAACTCGATGAAGCACATCTCAGCAGCGTCACCCTGACGTGTACCAAGCTTGATTATACGTGTATAACCGCCGGGACGCTCTGCAACCTTAACCGAGATCTCCTTGAAGAGCTCTGTTACGGCCTCCTTACTCTGCAAGTAGCTGAAAACAACGCGACGAGAATTTGTTGTATCGTCTTTTGACTTTGTGATCAAAGGCTCAACGAATTTCTTGAGTTCCTTAGCCTTTGCGAGAGTCGTAGTGATTCTTTTGTGCATAATCAAAGAAACAGCCATATTAGAAAGCATAGCCTTTCTGTGAGATGCAGTACGACCCAAATGGTTGAAAGATTTTTTATGTCTCATAATTATTCTTTATCTAATTTGTATTTTGAAATATCTGTTCCAAACGAAAGATTCAGACCCTCGAGCAAATCATCAAGCTCAGTGAGCGATTTCTTACCAAAGTTGCGGAACTTGAGAAGGTCGGTCTTGTTGTACTGTACAAGCTGCCCAAGTGTCTCTACATCGGCTGCCTTCAAGCAGTTGAGGGCACGTACCGAAAGGTTGAGATCAACCAACTTTGTCTTAAGCAACTGACGCATATGCAAGATCTCCTCATCAAACTCATCGTTACCATCGATATCATTTGTCTCAATGGCAATCTTCTCATCCGAGAATAGCATAAAGTGATAGATGAGTATCTTTGCAGCCTCCTTAAGGGCATCCTTCGGGTGAATGGAACCGTCTGTTGTAACCTCAATTACCAACTTGTCATAGTCAGTCTTCTGCTCTACGCGGAAGGGCTCACGTTGGTACATTACGTTACGAATAGGAGTGTATATCGAGTCGATTGGAATCATAAGGGGCTCAGTACAGAGCTCGCGGTTCTCATCAGCAGGGACATAACCGCGTCCCTTGTTGATGTTGATTTCAATCTGCATTTTAGCCGCTGAATCGAGATGGCAAATGACTAACTCGGGATTTAACACTTCAAATCCGGTCAAATACTTACCTATGTCTCCGGCTGTAAACACCTCAGTGTTCTCAACATTTATAGAGACCTTCTCGGTTTCGAATTCCTCAACGATTCTCTTGAATCGAACCTTCTTCAGGTTCAAAATAATGTTGGTTACATCCTCCTTTACACCAGGTACTGTATCAAACTCGTGCTCAACGCCTGCGATTTTGATAGTGCAGATTGCAAATCCCTCGAGTGAAGAGAGCAATATGCGGCGCAATGCGTTACCCACAGTGGTAGCAAAACCGGGCTCAAGAGGGCGAAACTCGAATTTTCCGAAGAAATTGTTCGCCTCCAACATTACAACTTTATCAGGTTTTTGAAATGTTAATATCGCCATTATAATCTATTATTTGCTATACAACTCAACGATTAACTGCTCCTTGATATTCTCGGGTATCTCAGCACGCTCGGGTACATTCAAGAACTTACCAGCCTTTGCCGACTCATCCCACTCAAGCCAAGAGTACTTGCTGTGGTTGATTCCTGCGAGTGAATTCTCGATAACCTCGAGTGACTTAGAACGCTCGCGAACACCTACAATCTGACCGGGCTTGATGTGACGTGAAGCAACGTTACATACCTTACCGTCTACTACAATGTGGCAGTGGCTGACCAACTGGCGTGCAGCTGCACGTGTGGGAGCGATACCGAGACGATAAACGATGTTGTCGAGACGAGACTCCAACAACTGGAGCAAAACCTCACCGGTAATACCGTGTGAAGAATCAGCCTTCTCGAACAAGTTACGGAACTGTCTCTCAAGTACACCGTAAGTATACTTTGCCTTCTGTTTCTCGGCCAACATTATACCATACTCCGAGCTCTTACGACGGCGGTTGTTACCGTGCATACCGGGAGCGTAGTTCTTCTTAGAAAGCACCTTGTCGGGTCCAAAGATAGGCTCACCGAACTTACGTGCAATCTTGCTTTTAGGTCCTATATATCTTGCCATTTCTAATTTCTTTAGTTTTATACATTAAACTCTTCTTCTCTTAGGAGGACGGCAACCGTTGTGGGGCAGCGGTGTTACGTCTACAATCTCTGTAACCTCGATACCGGCACCGTGTACAGTACGGATAGCCGACTCACGACCGTTTCCGGGACCCTTAACATAAGCCTTAACCTTGCGCAAGCCAAGATCGAAAGCGATTTTAGCGCAAGCCTCTGCTGCCATCTGAGCTGCATAGGGAGTGTTCTTCTTTGAACCTCTGAAGCCCATCTTACCGGCTGAAGACCAAGAGATAACCTGACCCTCATCGTTAGCAAGGCAAACAATAATATTATTAAATGATGAATGTACGTGAAGCTGTCCGACAGCACCTACCTTTACATTCCTTTTCTTTGTTGCAACTGTTTTCTTTGCCATATTACTTACTTATTATTTTGTAGCTTTTTTCTTGTTAGCAACCGTTTTCTTACGACCCTTACGTGTGCGGGCATTGTTCTTTGTGCTCTGACCGCGAACGGGAAGACCGTTACGGTGACGAATACCACGATAACAGCCGATATCCATCAAACGCTTGATGTTAAGCTGAATCTCTGAACGGAGGTCACCCTCAACTTTGTACTCTGCACCGATAATCTCACGTACAGCAGCTGCCATATCATCGGTCCAGTCCTGAACCTTGATGTTACGGTCTACACCTGCCTTGTCGAGGATTTTGGCTGCACTGCTGCGTCCAATACCATAGATGTATGTCAACGCAATCTCTCCTCTCTTGTTCTGAGGAATATCTACACCAACTATTCTTATAGCCATATACTATATAAATTATTAATTTACAACTGTATTAACCCTGGCGCAACTTGAACTTGGGGTTCTTCTTGTTAATCAAGTACAAGCGACCGTTACGACGAACGATCATGCAGTCAGGAGTGCGTTTCTTAATAGATGCTTTAACTTTCATAATATCTTGTTTATTTATTTATATCGGAATACGATTCTTCCTTTGGTAAGATCGTAGGGTGACATCTCTATTCTCACTTTGTCACCGGGAAGAATTTTAATGTAGTGCATTCTCATCTTTCCCGAGATATGCGCAATCACTTCGTGACCATTCTGTAATTCAACTCGGAACATCGCATTTGACAATGCCTCTACGATTGTACCATCTTGCTCTATTGCGTTTTGTTTAGCCATAGTTTAATATCCTTTACTTCTTAAGACCTCTTCAACAAACTCGAATGACGACAATATGTCTGCCGAATTCTTTCCCACCGCTATCGTGTGTTCAAAGTGGGCAGCGTTCTTTCTGTCACGTGTCCTGACAGTCCAACCATCACGCTCCATAAATATCTGGCGCTTGCCCAATGTTATCATAGGCTCAATGGCTAGACACATTCCCTGTCGCAGCTGCAGTCCGTTTCCCTTGCGTCCGTAGTTGGGAACCTCGGGTGCCTCGTGCATATCGCGTCCGATACCGTGACCGACAAACTCACGCACGACTCCGAAACCGTTCTGTTCGCAATGCGTCTGCACCGCATTGCCGATGTCACCCAAACGCTTTCCGTGAACAGCCTGCTCAATGCCTTTGTACAACGACTCCTTTGTTACCTGCAACAACTTCCTTGTTGCCTCGTCAACCTCGCCGACACAGAATGTGTAGCACGAGTCGCCACAAAAACCGTTCAATAATGTTCCACAGTCGACCGAGATGATATCACCCTCTTTCAAAGGAATATCGTTGGGAATTCCGTGAACCACAACATCGTTTACCGATGCACAGATAGAACCCGGGAACGGTGAACCGTCATAGTTGGGATAACCCTTGAATGTCGGTATCGCCCCGTTGTCTCTTATGAACTCCTCGGCAACCTTATCGAGCTGCTTCGTTGTTACTCCCGGCTCTATTATCTTAGCTACTTCGGCAAGCGCCTTGCCTACAAGCAGATTTGCCTGCCGAAGTAGTTCAATCTCATCTAATGTCTTAAGAAATACCATTCTTAGCTCAACAAATTATCCTACACGTCCTTTAATTCTTCCCGAACTCAAGAGACCGTCATAGTGTCTCATCAAGAGGTAGCTCTCGATCTGCTGGAGTGTATCAAGCACCACACCAACAAGGATGAGGAGAGAAGTACCGCCGAAGAACGATGCAAATTCCTGCTGTACACCGAGTGAACCTGCAAATGCGGGAAGCACTGCTATGGCTGCCAGGAAGAAGGCACCAGGGAAGGTAATGCGTGTCATAATCGTATCAATATATTCTGCAGTGGGCTTACCAGGCTTGACACCGGGAATGAAACCGTTGTTGCGCTTCATATCCTCTGCCATCTGAACCGGATTGATTGTAATGGCAGTGTAGAAGAATGTGAACACGATAATCATTATCGCGAATATCAAGTTGTAGAGCCAACCAGTGTGGTCCATCATATTACGTACAAACCACGAGTGCTCTGCTTCGGGACCTCCGTAGCTTACAAAAGCAAGAGGAATAAAGAGTATTGCCTGTGCAAAGATGATAGGCATAACGTTGGCAGCATTTACCTTGAGGGGCAGATACTGACGAGCACCGCTGTACGATGCACCGCCTGCCGACTGCTTTGCATACTGCACGGGGACACGGCGTGTACCCTGCAACAGTGCAACACCAGCACAGATAACAGCGATAAGGAATACAATCTCGAGAAGGAACATTATGATACCGCCACCTGTCGCAGCAGACATACGCGAAGCGAACTCCTGTATGAACGCCTGGGGCAGACGTGCTATGATACCGATCATAATGATGAGAGATACTCCGTTACCCACACCCTTGTCGGTAATACGCTCACCCAACCAAAGGATGAACATACTTCCCGCAGCAAGGATAATGGTCGATGTTACCATAAACAGTCCTGCATTAAGTCCGTCTGCAACTGCTGCACCTGCTGTGTGGCGAAGGTTCAACAGATACGAGGGAGCCTGAACCAGAAGGATAAGTATAGTCAAGTAGCGAGTATACTGGTTGATCTTTCTACGTCCGCTCTCACCCTCGCGCTGCAATTTCTGGAAATAAGGAACTGCAATAGCCAGCAACTGGATTACAATTGAGGCCGAGATATAAGGCATAATACCCAAAGCAAAGATTGATGCATTCGAGAATGCACCGCCCGAGAACATATCAAGCAGAGACATCAAACCACCGCTCGTCTGGTCGTGCAGGCGTGTCAACATTTCGGGGTTGATACCCGGCAGAACGATGTACGAGCCGAACCTGTAAATAGCAACGAACAATAAGGTCCAACCAAGACGCGCTCTAAGGTCTTCTATCTTCCAGATATTCTTAATAGTCTGGACGAATTTGAGGTTTGATATATTTGCCATTTTTTAAAGTTTTACTACGGTTCCACCTACAGCCTCGATAGCCTCTACTGCCTTGGCAGAGAATGCGTGAGCCTCTACTGTCAATTTAGCAGTCAATGTTCCGTTTGCAAGAACCTTAACCAACTGCTTGTCCGACACGAAGCCGGCTGCAACCAAAGCTGCGATGTTGATAGTCTCCAACGACTTGCTCTCGGCAAGCGCCTGCAAAGTAGAGAGGTTGATAGCCTTGTACTCAACTCGGTTGATGTTCTTGAAACCGAACTTGGGCACACGGCGCTGAAGGGGCATCTGACCACCCTCGAAACCAATCTTCTTCTTGTAGCCCGAACGAGACTTGGCACCCTTATGACCACGGGTTGAGGTACCACCTCTACCCGAACCGGTTCCACGTCCAATTCTTTTACGTGCCTTCACAGCACCCTCAGCAGGCTTCAGATTATTTAATTTCATAGCCAAATCTTTTAATAATTAATTACTCTTCAACAATGGCAACCAAATGCTGAACTTTTCTAATCATACCACGAATAGAGGCATTGTCGTCGTGCTCAACAACCGTGTTCATTCTGTTAAGACCAAGAGCATCGAGTGTGAGCTTCTGTGTCTTGGGGGCACCGATACGACTTCTTACTTGCTTAATTTTGATAGTAGCCATTTTTTCCTCCTTTATCCGTTAAATACTTTACTCAAACTTACACCTCTGTTCTGAGCTACGGTGCGCGCATCACGCATCTCGCTCAAGGCTGCGATTGTAGCCTTCACAAGGTTGTGGGGGTTCGAAGAGCCCTTAGACTTAGCCAATACGTCGGTGATACCAACGCTCTCGAGTACGGCACGCATAGCGCCACCGGCAACAACACCGGTACCGTGAGAAGCGGGACGGATGAATACCTCTGCACCACCGAAGTGAGCTGTCTGCTCGTGGGGAACTGTACCCTTGAGTACAGGTACACGAACAAGATTCTTCTTTGCAGCCTCGATACCCTTAGATATAGCAGCTGTTACCTCACTTGCCTTACCAAGTCCGTAGCCGATGATACCATTCTCGTTACCAACAACAACGATTGCCGAGAAACTGAATGTACGACCACCCTTTGTAACCTTTGTTACACGGTTGATAGCAACCAACCTGTCTTTCAATTCAACGTCGTTAGCGACTTTTACTTTATTATTAACTGCCATATTCATTTAGAATTTGAGACCACCATTACGTGCAGCATCAGCTACTTCCTTAACTCTTCCGTGATAGAGATAGCCATTACGGTCGAAGACAACAGTTGTGATACCTGCCTCCTGAGCCTTCTTGGCGATCAACTCACCTACCTTAGCAGCCTGCTCTTTCTTGGGCATAGCCTCAAGACCTAAAGAAGATGCAGCAGCCAATGTGCGACCTGTCTGGTCATTAA
>JAFYSC010000022.1 GCA_017546635.1 Bacteroidaceae bacterium
ATAGACTCTATTTACCAGGCGATAGGCTCATAGGGCATACCCCAAGCCTCGGCAACTTCCTTATAGACAACTTTTCCTTCGACAACATTCAAGCCCTTACGAAGCTCCTCGTTATCTGCACAGGCACGTTGCCACCCCTTGTCGGCAAGCTGCAGGGCATATGGCAGTGTGGCATTTGTGAGCGCGAGAGTCGATGTATAAGGCACAGCACCAGGGATATTGGCCACACAATAGTGCAGAATACCGTCGACATAATATGTAGGTTCCTGATGGGTTGTAGCGTGCGATGTCTCGAAGCATCCTCCCTGGTCTATTGCCACGTCCACAAGCACACTGCCCTTCTCCATAAGCGAGAGCATATCACGTGTAACAAGTTTGGGAGCTTTTGCACCGGGTATAAGCACCGAGCCTATTACAAGGTCGGCACTCTTCAGCTCTTCGCGGATATTATACTCCGACGACATAAGAGTCTTTACATTGCGGGGCATCACATCGGCAAGATATGTGAGACGGGGAAGAGATACGTCGCATATTGTAACGTCGGCGCCCATCCCCGCAGCAGTGCGGGCAGCAGCAGTTCCAACCACTCCAGCACCGATGACAAACACCTTTGCAGGCTTCACTCCCGGTACGCCACCCATCAGCTTACCCTTTCCTCCACGCGGACGCTCAAGGAAATAGCATCCCTCCTGTGTTGCCATACGTCCTGCAACCTCGGACATAGGAATGAGCAGCGGCAATGAGCGGTCCTTACGCTCCACAGTCTCATAGGCACAACATACTGCGCCACTCTCGACCATAGCCTTGGTAAGAGGCTCGCTCGATGCAAAATGGAAATAGGTAAAGACAAGTTGCCCATTGCGCACCAATTTGTACTCACATTCGATTGGCTCCTTAACCTTTACTATCATTTGGGCAACTGCATAGACCTCCTCTATTGTGGGAAGAATCTTTGCTCCTGCTGCAACATATGCATCGTCGCAGAATCCGCTGTTCTCTCCCGCAGAGGACTGCACATACACTGTATGACCGTGTCTGGTCATCTCCTGAACACCCGAAGGGGTCATTCCCACCCTGTTCTCGTTGTTCTTGATTTCTTTTGGAATACCGATAATCATAGCTGTATGTTTTTATGGGTTACGCTGTGAATATAAAGAATAAATGCATCTCTACAAAGAATTGTTCCAAAAAAGTGACATTCCACCTATAATTATATGGGATTTCATCCTGTTTCGATGCCACGCATATATGTGGCTACAATGTGCCGCTACACATTGTTCGACAAAAAACCGAAAAATTTAATAAAGGATGTTACAAAATGCATATCTTTACGTTATACATAATAGAGAAGCATAGAATATACCGACAGAATGAGCGAAGAGACACTTGTATCAACATTCACGATACTACGCAGACGGTTGCGGAGTATTGCCACGCATCTGATGCCGCACGGCGATGATGCCGAGGATGCGCTGCAAGAAGCCTTCTGCCGTCTGTGGCAGCGTCGGGATACAATAAACAGCACCCAAGAGGCCGAGGCGCTCGCTGCCACCACTCTACGCAACATAAGCATAGACCGCTACCGCAAGAGAAAGATAGAGACAGTACCGATAGACGAACAGCACGACAGGGAGGAAGATGATGAGGGCGGCAGCAGGGAAGAACTCATAGAGGAGGTTGAGAGCATAATGTCGCAGGAGCTGACAGCACTGCAAAAAGAGATAATAGAGCGGAAAGAATACAACGGGGAGACAACCGAAGAGATTGCCAAGAGCCTTGGAATGCAGGAGGCGGCAGTGAGAATGCAACTGTCACGCGCCCGGAAGAAGATAAGAGAGTGTTACCAAAAAAGAAAGCAGCAATGAACAGGAAAGAAGAAAAACAGTTACACAGCCGCACCACCGAAGAGTGGAGCCTGCTTGTAGAGCGCTACTTCGAAGCCACGTTGAGCGACGATGAGGAACGTGAATTGCGCCTGTTCCTTGCAAGCGACTCGTCATCATCGCCCATCTTCGACGAGGCAAAGGCTGTCATAGGCTACATTGCAACCGTCAAGGCACGCAAGCAGCAAGGCAACACCCGCAAACGCAACAGCATCATTGGGCAGATAGCGCGATATAGCGCAGCAGCGGCAATAATGGGAGCTATAATAGCGGGCATACGATACAACAGCAGCACAGCAGATATATGCGTTGCCTATATTGACGGGAAACGTTACACCGACCGTGCAACAGTGCTCGCACAGATGCACAAGGCAATGGCACACGTCAGCAGCAATACTAGCCAGTACAACATCCAGGAGCAATTGTCCGACATATTCGGCACACTTAACGACAACAGCAAAGATATAGAAATAAGAAAATGAAAGGAGGCAAAATATGAGACACCTGACAGCAGTTTTACTAATCCTGTTCACCCTTACGGGAGCATACGCACAGAGCGACCTCGCAATAAACCCTCTGTTCAAAGGGAGCGACAAGTGGAAACAGAAATTCGCGGCGACACACATCGAGGGGGAGATGCTGGAGGATTACAACCTCACCCTCTTCCGCAGCATCACCACAGGCGACTCGCGCCTCTTTACCGAGATTGAGGAGACAATAGAAAAAGACGCCGCAACAGCCATAGACAAGGAGTGCGGCTACATAAACGGCAGGCTATACTACGGATTCTACGTATTCAAGCCCCGCAACAACAAATACAGGTACATATTCTACCGCAACAGCTCGCTGCGCAGCGACGAGAAGGACGAAGTGACAATTGTATATATGGAGGGCTACCCTACACTGAAAGAACTTAAAAAGATGTTCCAGAAATGAGAAGAATATACATTATACTGATAATGCTGTTGAGCGTGGCGGCAGCAAGTGCACAACTGCACGGCAAGTTGGGCAGAGAGCTTCAGGAACAGTGCAACAAAGGCAATATTGAAAGGATACAGGCATCGGACGAAGCCCTAGAGATACAAGAAGAGTACAAAGAACTCATAAGAAAGGTTGCGACAAGGAACCTATCTAAGAAATACAGCGACAGAGAGGCACTGCAAATGATGCTAGACTGCATAGATAGCGTTAAAATTACAATATGGGAACCACGCACCACCAAAGGATACAAGATACTGCACAAACAGGCCAAGAGACTCGCAATGCGCAAAAAACGCTCAATGGCAACAGAACTTATCCTGTGGAAGAGCGGTATATTCAGCAGGCTGACAAAAAGTTGCCGCATACAGAAATACCTGGGAGTATATGGCGATGACACAGCCGTCACCGACCTCTCCTCAACGGTAACAAACAACACAGTAACCCAATTGCTGGTAACGACAACAACAAAGGACAAAGAAAACAAAGAGACCCTCTACGTATTATGCTATACCGGTAGAAGATTGATATATTGGAGTAATAAATAATAGAAACAAATAAAGCATTATGAAAAGAGCACTATTCACAACACTGCTGCTTGCACTGACAATGGCAAGCCACGCACAAGGCTATACGAGTATGAACACCCGCGCCGAACAGTATCTAAGGAACACGCAGGACACACTTGTAATAAAAAACCCGAAGGTTGTCACCGTAGACCTTACAACTGAGAGCTACAGCATAAGGGTAGAAGGAGAGCATAACGGATACGACTACGACATCACACTCAACACCAGGATTGAGCCTGCGCACTACATCAGCGTACAGGCGAACAATATTGCCGATACCGGCACCAAGGAATTCCACAACCCGTTAAGTATCACCCTGATGAAGAACGACGGGGAGAGCACTGTGAATATAAAAGGCGCAGCCTACACATACGAGATAAAATCTACAGGCAGCCTGCACAATACAAAAACCATCTCAAAAGAGAGCGACAGCAACTGGGATTTCAATATTCCATTCGGCAATGCCAAGAGAAAAAAGCAGCACACGAATGCACATTTCTCTTTCGACATTCTCGATGATCTTGAGTTCGGACTCGGATTGGTATCGGCTGATAAACAGGCACCCGGAATGGACGTTGGGTTCGGCAACAGCGGCTGGGAGTTCATCCTGAATAACCTGTTCAAATGGGAGTACCGTCCCGTGCGCAGCACATCGCTCTCATTGGGCTTTGGAGTTGACTGGCGCAACTACCGTATGACAGGAGACCGACGCTTCCTGAAGCAGGACAACAACATAATAATAGCTCCCTACCCCGAGGGTGCCGACGTCAACTTCTCGCGCATAAAGGTATTCTCTATGACCCTTGAGCTCCTGTTACGCCAAAAGATAACAAAGAAGGTATCGGTGGCCGCTGGTCCTGTTGTAAACTTCAACACACACGCATCAATAAAGACACGCTACGCTATTGGAAAAGGCAAGGAGAAGAAGGGATTCAAAGAGACGACCAGCAACATACACCAGAAGCCTGTCACGTTCGACCTCAAAGGAGTGCTCAGCATCGACCCGCTGTCGTTCTACTTCAAGTACTCGCCTGTCAACACACTCGAAACTGCATTCGGACCTGCTTTCCGCTCAATGTCGGCAGGAGTATTGATTGAATTGTAATAAAGTATAGAACTTATATTTCCCGTCCCATTAGCTACAGTGGCTAATGGGACTTTTTTCGTTCATTACAATTGACAGCACAGCATACCACTGCTGAACGCAACTGCATATAAATCGAGTAGGTAGGGAAACGGAGGTTTTCTTACCCACTCGTTTCCTTTCCTCTCACACCACCGTACGTGCCGTTCGGCATACGGCGGTTTAATTTGTTTTCAAAGAGTGTCTAATCGAATAGTAATCTAAGCAGCTAACCAATCCTCTACGCGTGAAC
>JAFYSC010000023.1 GCA_017546635.1 Bacteroidaceae bacterium
AGCAGGTGAGATTACCCGCTAAAGCATATACATTATTCCTGAAAACAAGAACCAAGAGAGAAATAACCGCATTGTAAGGTCTTATTGTCCGATTATATTCGTGGTGTCCGCAAACGGACACCACGAATATTTTATACCTCCTTATTTTTCAATGTTTTATATTTTTGGCACGCATTTTGCATATAAACAGGTGAAGTGAAAATAAGTTGATAAAATAAGAAATTGTTTAAGTTTTATGGACCGTAGAATTCCAAAAGAAGAACAAAGAAGAAGGATGACACTGCGCCTGCTCAAGATTGTGGGCGCAGTGGCGGCGGCAGCACTGCTGGCGGTGATAGTGGTATCGATGTCGCGTGCCACGGTAAGCGAAAAAATGTTGGAGCTGTGTACCGTATCGCGTGGTGCAATACAGACGAGTGTTGCGGCATCGGGCGAGGTGATGCCCGCATTTGAGGAGGTGGTAAACTCGCCCATTGCGTCACGCATAATGGAGGTGTACAAACAGTCGGGCGACACGGTGGCACGCGGTTCGGCTCTCTTGCGGCTCGACCTTGAGGAGACACAGAATGAGTATTATAGCTTGCTCGACGAAAAAGAAATAAGGCAGCATCAGTTGCAGCAGTTGAGGCTGAACATTGCAACAACGCTCGACAACCAAAGAATGAACATTGCAATAGCCGAACTTGAGTTTGAGCGCCTCTCCACCGAACTGCGCAACGAGCGCTATTTGGACAGCATAGGCTCGGGAACGGCCGACCGCGTGCGTCAGGCCGAGCTTGCTCTCTCCACTGCCGATAAGCGCCTGCAACAGCAACGCACGCAGCTTGCCAACGATATAAGGATAAAGGAGTCCGAGCTCAGGATAAAAGAACTCGATTATAATATATTTGAGAAGAAACTCGATGCAATGCGTCGTACACTCGACGATGCACGCATTGAATCGCCACGGGCCGCTACGCTTACATATATAAATAATGTGATTGGTGCGCGTGTGGCTGCGGGCGAAAGGATTGCTGTAATATCGGACCTTACGAACTTTAAGATTGTGGCACAAATTTCCGATGCAATGGCCGAGTATGTAAGGATAGGCAAAAGGGTTGTTGTAAAAGTAGGGGGCGACGAGCTGCAGGGTGTAATCAGCAACGCATCGCCCGTGAGCGAGAATGGAGTGATAAAATTCGATATTGCGCTCAACGACAGCAGCAACCCGCGCCTGCGTCAAGGGTTGCGCACCGACGTTTACATAATGAACGAAATTCACGACAATGTGCTGCGTATATACAACCGCAGTTTCTACATTGGAGCAGGCGAGTATAAGCTCTTCGTGAAGAACGCAGCAGGGGAACTTGAGCGCCGCGACGTGCGACTGGGAACTGGAAACTATAACTATGTAGAGGTTGTCGATGGCCTCCTGGAGGGTGATGAGGTTGTGGTGAGCGATATGCGCGAATATAATCATAACAGCAGAATAAAATTAGTGGATTAATCATGATACTTATTTATTTGAAACAGGCATATAGGATGATGCTACAGAATAGGCTCTATTCGGCTATATATGTTGTTGGAACAGCCCTCTCTGTATCGTTTGTAATGACATTGTTTATTATCTTCTATATTAAGCTGGGACCTGTGTATCCTGAGTACAATCGTAGCCGTACAGTATCTATGAATTACATTACGTTGGAGGTTAACAGTGATGATGGTTGGTTCAGCTCGTCGCGTTACGGAGCATCGCAGAATTTATGCAACCTTTTGCGAGAAATTGATGGGTGCGAGGCTCTTGCCACACATTGTGGAGGACACAGTTATTCCTTCACTGTAAATGAGATAGACAATTGTGACGGACGCTTTGTAAATAACGACTTTTGGCGGGTATATGATTTTGAATTCCTCGCAGGAAAACCCTTTACCGATGCCGATGCACACAGCCCGTTGGTTGTTGTAAGCGAGAATTTTGCCCGTCAACTATTTGCAACAGCCGATGTTGTTGGCAGGGAGATAAATATTAATAATACACGTAACCGCATTGTAGGAGTGGTGAAAAGTCCCGGTGGTTGTACCCCCGACTGTTACTCGCAATTTTGGATACCGGCGGCTCACTCTCTACTAAATAATGAGAAGGCCGGGCATTCGATAGTTGGGGAGTATGAGGTTGAAATATTGTGCAGTCCATCATATGATATTGATAACATTGTGTCGAATGTCAAAGGTATTATAGAGCGTCTGGCTTCGGAACGTCCGGAAAATGAGAAATATATTCCTAAAATAGCGAGACACTGGGCAAAAATATTGAATGTGAAAGATGAGGAACCTACACTCCTCGATGCTCTCTCTAAATATATCTACGTTATTATGGCACTGCTCTTTATTCCGGCACTGAACCTGGGTGGAATGATTGCCACGCGTATGAGCAACAGGATGGACGAGATTGGAGTGCGTAAGTCCTTTGGAGCAACTAATGTTAATATTGTATATCAGGTGCTATGCGAAAATATGTTGCTTACAGCTATGGGAACCGTAACGGGACTGTTGCTTGCCTATATAATCACTTATACAGCAAAAGATTGGATACTGACAATTTTCGATGTGTATGTAAATACTCTGGCTCCGAGCAATATAATTACCGGTGACATGTTGTTGAACCCGACCATAATTTCACTTACGGTATTGCTTATTTTCTTATTGAACATTATTTCGGCTCTTCTACCTACACTCTATTCATTGAGACACAGTATATCGGAGTCATTAAACAAAAAATAGTCAGATAGTATGATTAAACTTATTTTACACCAGATGTGGAACGAGCGTCGGCAGAATGGTTGGCTCTTTTTAGAAATTGTAGCTGTGAGCATATTTCTGTGGCTTGCCATCGACCCGCTTTTCATACTCGAGAGTCGCCGAAGCATACCTGCCGGATATGTTGCCGATAATCTCTACAGAATAAAACTTAAAGAATATAAGGAGACGCACATTAAATATAATAAAAACTGTCGCGAAAATTCATTGGAGGTATGTCGCAATGCGTTTAATGTGGTAAAATCTATTCCCGAGGTAGAGTATGTATGCACTGCCATAGACCGTAGTTATCCGAATAGCGGCTCTATCAGTTCTAGCATATGTTATATTGATAGCACGCTGTCGGCTGATGGGGAGACAAAGAGTCTTGGCGCGGTCTTTTATCAAATTACATCGGAGGAGGGAGATAATTACCCGGCTACATTCGGTCTTGTTAATGCGCTTACAGGTGAGACTGCACAGATTGTGAATAATGGAAATGTGAACAGTGTATTTGTATCGCGCAGTTTTGCAATGGAGGGCTTTGGCACTTTAAATGTGGTTGGAAAGAAAATTAGGGATAGCGGTGGAAAAAGCGAGCTGATGATCTGTGGAGTAGTAGAGGATATCCCATTTCAGCAGTATGCTAATCCTACGCACGTTGTGTTTCATACCTACCCATCTTATGAGTCGAGATACATGGGCGTGTTCGATATGTTTATAAGACTTAAAGAAGGGGTGGATGGCAAAGCTTTTATGCGTCGTTTCAACGAAGAAATTACTCCTCAACTGGGTGGTGGAAATATATATTGCGGCGGGATAAAATCTCACATCGATGAGCGCGACGAACTGAACGAGATGATGGGATACGGAAATACATATCGCATTCAAACGGCGCTGACGCTATTTGCTGTTCTCTGTACTTTTCTGGGTGTTGTCGGCACATTTTGGATGCGTGCAAATGCTCGCCGCAGGGATATTGGATTGATGCGCAGCGTGGGTGCTTCGTCGGGTAGAATTGTAGCACAATTTGTAGTGGAAGCTGTGTTGCTTGTTACTGTTGCTTTTCTTGTGGCGCAACCGTTGCTTATGCACAAGGTTTATGCGATGGGCTTTGCAGAGCCTCTTGTCGATTTTATTACAAGAACCGATGTTAAAGGCGATTATATACACGACATTGCGTGGGTGCATTTTGTCGCGGTGAGCATTATCAGCTACATTATTATTTTGTTGGTTGCGCTGAGTGGTGTTGTTATCCCGGCTTGTCGCATTGCGAGGATATTACCGTCGGAAGCGCTTCGCGATGAGTGATAAAAATATCAATGTAATGCTGAGCGGGGGCGAAGCATCTCAAAGCTATACTAAAAATATATATAGGTGTCCGATGAAACGTGCAACGAAACAAAAAATAATATATACAATATAACTGCTTGATGTTTTTTCTGTTTTTTGAGATTACAAGCCCTTTCATTGGCTTGTTCATTGGTGCGCGATAGGAAAATCAGTAAAATGTCAGATGTTTTTTGGGGATTAAGTGCGAGGCATGTTCAAGCGCCAGGCGCTGACAACGCTTGCTTTCCGCAACCCACGCGGTAAAAGCTTCGCCTTTACTGCGCGTGAGCGATTGCTGCAAGCATTGTCGATTATAATTCCGCAGCACCCAAAAAAACTCGTATGCATTTTACGTTAAGATTTTCTGTGCGCAAAGTCTTTTGTCGACTTTTTGTCGGTACAAAAGTCGAAAGAAATAAAACAATGGACGGTAAAAAATCGCAAGCAACCTCAAATGAGAGACTAACAAAACTTTTATCGGACGCCAATAAAAAATATAAGAAACACTATTTTATAAATATAAACAGCTAATAAATAAACAAGAAAAACGTATACAACTATGATTGAACTTAAAGAAATCAACAAGGTCTACAGAACAGATTCTATTGAGACACAGGCATTGGAGAATATCAACCTTACAGTGGAGAAAGGGGAGTTTTTAAGTATTATGGGACCCTCGGGTTGCGGAAAATCCACGCTGCTGAATATTATGGGCCTGCTCGATACTCCAACAAGCGGAACTGTGGAAATTGAGGGTACCAGGCTTACGGGAATGAGCGATGTAAAGATGGCTGCTTTCCGTAATGCCAATCTGGGTTTTGTCTTTCAGAGTTTCCACCTTATAAATTCGCTCAACGTGCTCGATAATGTGATGTTGCCGTTGCTCTACCGCAAGATGTCGGGCAGCGAGCGCGAGCGCCGTGCCAAGGAGATGCTCGAAAGGGTGGGGCTCACGCACCGTATGCTGCACTTGCCCACACAGCTCTCGGGCGGTCAGTGCCAACGTGTGGCCATTGCCCGTGCCATAGTGGGCAACCCCGAGATTATTCTTGCCGATGAGCCAACGGGTAACCTCGACTCCAGAATGGGACGCGAGGTGATGGACATCCTGCACCGCTTGAACAAGGAGGACGGCCGCACAATTGTGATGGTTACTCACAACGAGGAGCAGGCGCAGCAGACATCGCGCATAGTGCGCATATTCGACGGGCGCAGGGTGGAGTGACAATATAAAGGAACAGCTATGAGATATATTTCAAGTATTTTGGTCGTGCTGCTCTGTGCCTGTGCGGTGCAGGGAAAGGTACGGTACCTCACGCTTGACGAGGCAATAAACATTGCCCGCGTGCAGAGTCTCGATGCAGCCGTCGCGCTCGACGAACTGCGCTCGGCATACTGGCAGTACCGCATCTATCGTGCGGGCCTGCTTCCCGAGGTGCAGTTCTCGGCCACACTGCCTGCATACAACAAGAATTACAGCAGCTATCAGAACAGCGACGGTTCGTACACTTTTGTGCGCAACAACTATATGCAGATGAATGGCGAGCTGTCGGTGCAGCAGGCTGTGTGGGCAACAGGCGGTACGCTGTCACTCTCAACATCTATGGACTATCTTAAAATGCTGAGCGGCAACAGGCAGGAGAGGTATATGAGCGTGCCGGTGGCTCTCACATTCTCGCAGCCTCTCTTTGGGGTGAACAGTGTAAAGTGGAACCGTCGCATAGAGCCGGTGCGTTATGCCGAGGCGCAGGCCAATTTCCTCTCGGCAACAGAGCAGGTTACGATAAACGCCATAAGCCACTTCTTCGGTCTGCTGCTCGCACAGGAGAATGTGAATATTGCCCGTCAGAACCTTGCCAATGCCGAGGCTCTCTACACCGTTGCACAAACCAAGCACTCTATGGGCAAGATAAGCGAAAACGACTTGTTGCAGTTGCGGCTGAATGTGCTGAATGCCAGTGCCACACTCACCGACAACGAGAGCACCCTCAAGAGCAATATGTTCAGCTTGCGCTCCTTTCTTATGATGGACGAGGATACGGAGATTGTTCCCGTGCTGCCCGAGAGTTTCTCTACTCCCACGCTCATATACGAAGATGTATTGCAAAAGGCATTGCAGAACAACGCAATAACAAAGAATCTGAGGCGCAGGCAACTGCAGGCCGACTACGACGTGGCTGCGGCACGCGGAAATATGCGCAGCATAAACCTCACGGCGCAGATTGGAGTGGACGGAACGGGACAGGATATTCCTGCTGCATACAACCCCTTGAAGGACAATCAATATGTGAGGGTGGGTGTGCAGATTCCTCTGGTCGATTGGGGCAAGCGCCGCGGACGTCTGCGTGTGGCACAGAGCAGCCGCGAGGTGACAGCCGGACGTCTGGAGCTTGAGATGCGCAGCTTCAAGCAGGAGCTTTTCATTCTTGTGGAGCAGTTCAACAACCAACGCCGCCAGATTGAGATTGCATTGGAGGCCGATACCATTGCCACACGGCGCTACAACACGAATATCGAGACTTTCAAGATTGGTAAGATAAGCACGCTCGATATTAACGACGCGCAGGTGAGCAAGGACCAGGCCCGCCGCAGCACACTCACACAGTTGATGTATTATTGGTACTACTGGTACCGTTTGCGCAGTATAACTCTCTGGGACTATGAAAAGGGCTGCAACATTGATGCCGATTTTGAAAAACTATTAAACTCCTAATCTATGATAAAGACATATTTCAAGCAAGCGTGGGCAATGATGCAGCGCAACAAGCTCTTCTCCTCGATGTACATCTTGGGAACAGCCATAACCATTGCCCTTGTAATGGTACTCTTCATTATTTTCTACATCAAGCTGGGACCCGTTTATCCCGAATATAACCGCGACCGTATGGTGTATCTGGAGAATATACAGTTCAATATAAACAACGGGAACAACAGAGGCGGCACGGGACTGTCGTACGAGGCTGTGTCCCGTCTGCTGAGGCTGGTAGACAATTGCGAGCAAAAGACGGTAACCTCGCTCGATACATACAGTAAGGATATGATAGAGGAGGTAAAAAGGAGCGACCCGATGTTCACCTGCCATAATTTCTGGGAACTGTACGATTTTGAATTTCTCTATGGCAGAGGATACAGCCAGGAGCAGGTCAATAACAACCGCGCAGTGCCTGTGGTTGTAATATGTGAGTCTCTTGCACGCAAACTTTTTGCTACTGCCGATGCAGTAGGAAAAACGGTCAAGATAAAGGATATTGAGCATAAGGTTGTGGGTGTTGTAAAGGATGTGAGCGGAAGTACTCCAAACGTATATGCGCAATACTGGGTACCTGTAAACACTCCATTGTCGAGCGAGGGAAAACGTGGTGGCGAGAATATGCTCGGAAACTATAAAATGGTTTTCCTTGCAAAAGAAAAAGGCAGCGTAGCCGATGTAAAGAAGCAGATATCCGATGTGCTGACACGTATGATGAGCGAACAGCCCGAGGGGAACAGATACGAACCGATGATACAGACACACGCACAATATGTGCTTGGGGATAAATACGATGAGAACATCGGTAATATTATACTCATATTTGCGACATTGTTGTTTATTCCGGCACTCAACCTGTGCGGAATGATTGCTTCGCGTATGAACAGCCGTTTGGAGGAGGTGGGCGTGCGTAAGGCATTCGGAGCAACCAACCGTCAGCTTGTGTTCCAGGTGCTGTGCGAGAACTTGCTGTTTACAGTGATAGGTGCACTGCTGGGCTTTATCCTGTCGTGTCTCTTTGCGAAATTGTCGCAGGAGTGGATTGTTACGCTGCTCGACAGTTACGTCGACAATGAAGCTCCTACTGCCGTGAGTATGGAGATGATGCTTAACCCCACGATGTTGTCCGTTACAATTTTGCTTGTATTTGTACTTAATATAGTGTCGGCTCTTATACCCACATTGTACTCTTTGCGACACAGTATTACAGTTTCGTTGAACGTTAAAAAATAGCAGTAACTATGATAAAGATAATTCTACATCAAATATGGAACGAGCGTCGGCAGAATGGTTGGCTCTTTCTTGAACTTGTAGTTGTGAGTATTTTCCTCTGGATTGCAATAGACCCGCTGTTCGTGCTTCTCAGTCACGATTATATTCCAAAGGGATACGATTACAAGAGTGTATTTTTGCTCAGTTTTAATAACAAGAAAAATGCAGTTGCCGATAATGTGGAGGAGGCTTGTGCAAACGACTTTTTACAGGTTGTGAACAGTGTACGTGAGTTGCCCGAGGTTGAGAATTACGCTGTGGCGCTGAGAAGCAGTTTTCCCAACAGTTACGAGACAAATTGTCCCAAGTACTCGGCCGATACTGCTGTTGTCAATTCTTCCGCGGTGCAGATTAATGCAACAACATACGATGTGTACGACTTTCCGGGGAGCGACTATTTTGCTATGATGAAGATACGCGACGCTTATACAGGTGAGATATTGAAAAAGTCGACTGTAAATGATGGTCACGGGGCTTATGTGTCGCGTAACTTTGCGCTTGCAATGTTCGGCACGCTCGATGTCGTGGGAAAAACCATAAGCTATTCGTCCGACAATATATTGCAGACTATTCTTGGAGTTTTTGATAATGTACAGACTATGCAATACGTCGAGCCGATGTATCTGGTCATTATTCTGCACGACCGCAGTGCGGCTCTTTCGTCCCGCGACCCCTTTTACAACAAAAACGTATATCTAAGACTGAAGAAAGATGTCGACAAAGAGGAATTTGCACAACATTTGTCATCGGCTGTAATACCCGGTGTAGGGCTTACTTATAAGAATTTTGATACTATGGAGCCGCTTGTCGACAAAGCAGCAGTGGCCCGGAGAACGTTCGGAATAGAGAGCCGCTACCGCTTGCAGACAATATTCTCCTGTTTTGCTCTTTTCTGTGTTTTTTTGGGGATAATGTCCACATATTGGGTGCGTGTCTCTTCCAGGAAAAAAGATTTGGGACTGATGCGCAGCGTGGGTGCAACATCGGGTAATGTATTTTGGTACTTCCTTGTAGAGGGGTGGCTGCTTGTCACTCTCGCCTTTATTGTTGCATTGCCTTTGCTGCTTCATAAGGTGTACAGTATGGGCTTTGCCGACCCTCTGGCAAAAATGATGTCTATGATGTATGAGAAGCTGTTGCTGCCAAAGGACAGCGCTTATCTGCACAACCGACCGATGGTGCACTTTGTGGTTGTGAGTGCTGTCACCTATCTGTTTATGCTGATTGTGGCAACAATAGGCATATTGTTCCCTGTACGGACTACCGCGCGTATACAACCTTCCGAGGCACTCGGCGAGGAGTAGGTAAATATATGTCGGATATGAATTGGAACTTCTAATCCAAGAACAGTTGCACAACTACATTTAATATACTACTTTTGGACTATGATACTTATAGTTGACGATGACATAGCAATACGCCACGGACTTGGGCTTATGCTCAAGCGTGCGCGCTACGAGGTTGAGGCTGTCGCTTCGCCTGGCGAAGCGTTGGATATGGTGCGACAGACAGTGCCGGAGCTCATTCTTATGGATATGAACTTCTCGCTCACAACAAGCGGTGACGATGGCATTGAACTGTTGCAGAAGGTAAAGATATTCTGCCCCGATACACCGGTGATACTGATTACCGCGTGGGGCAGCATAGAGCTTGCGGTGCGCGGAATGCGGGCAGGCGCCTTCGATTTTGTTACCAAGCCGTGGAACAATGTCGCGCTGATGCAGCGCATTGAGACAGCTCTGCAACTCTCGCGCAAGAGTGCGGATAGCGAAAATGTACAAAGTGAGCGTGGGGCGTTCGACCGCAGCTTCATAATTGGCAGGAGCAAGGCTCTCTCGGATATCCTCTCCACAGTGGAGCGCATAGCAAGGACCAATGCTCCGGTACTTATAACGGGTGAGAGCGGCACCGGAAAGGAACTGATAGCCGAGGCGCTGCACCGCAACAGCCTGCGTGCGCAGAACAATTTTGTAAAAGTGAATCTGGGCGGAATATCGCACACTCTTTTCGAGAGCGAGATGTTCGGACACAAGAAGGGCGCTTTTACCGATGCTTCGTCCGACAGGACGGGACGCTTCGAGCTTGCCGATAAGGGAACAATTTTCCTCGATGAGCTTGGCGAGCTCGACGTTGCCTGCCAGGTGAAGCTGCTGCGCGTGCTCCAGGAACATACGTTCGAGGTACTTGGCGACAGCCGTCCCCGAAGGGTGGATATAAGGGTGGTGTGTGCCACAAATGCCGACCTTACAAAAATGGTTGCCGAGCGCACTTTCCGCGAGGACCTCTATTACAGGATAAGCCTCATTACCCTGCATCTGCCTGCACTGCGCGAGCGACGCGAGGATATTCCCCTGTTGGCAAGGCATTTTGCCGCGTTGGCTGCCAAGGAGAACTCTTTGCCCAAGGTCGAAATATCGGGCGAGGCAATGGAACTCCTTACACGTTTGCCCTATCCCGGAAATATACGAGAACTGAAAAATCTTGTGGAGCGTGCAATGCTTATGAGCGGGAACACCATTCTTACAAGCCAGGATATAAGTAGGGCCAATAACATTATGCCGCAGCAAACGGTGCTGCAACAGTCAGCGGCACTCACGTTGGACGAAGCAGAGAGAATGCGTATTGTCGAGGCCCTGCAAAAGTACGGCGGTAATATGACGCAGGTGGCTGCCGCACTTGGAATAAGCAGGCAGGCGCTTTACCGTAGGCTCGAGAAGTATGGTCTCAAAGAATGAACAAGAAACTGCTGAAGATGAAACAAAAGAACAAATTCCTGATAGCAACAGCATTGCTCACAATAGTGTGGGCAGTGCTGCTGTTGCTTGTTTATGAATATGCAGGCGGTAAACTGTTCTACGTTGCCGAGGGAGTGTGTGCTGTTACATTTCTTTTCATCATCTATTTCTACAGGAAGATTATAAAACCTCTCGATACAATAGCAATAGGATTGAACCTGTTGCAGGAGCAGGATTTCAGCAGCCGTCTTGCGCCCATAGGGCAGCGCGAGGTAGACAGGATAGTCCTTCTCTTCAACAGAATGATGGCGCAGTTGAAGGACGAGCGTCTGCGTGTGCGCGAGCAGAACCATTTTCTCGATCTGCTTATAAACGCTTCGCCCGCAGCGGTGATAATCCTTGATTTTGAGGAGAGAATATCTATGCTGAACCCTGCGGCAAAGGCTATGGTCTGTTGCACCGGGGAGTGTATAGGCAAAAGGCTCGCGGAGGTGGGACGTCCGCTTATGGACGAGATTGCAGCAATACCACAGGGCGGGAGACGTACCGTTAGGCTCAACGGGATGCTGGTCTACAGTGTAGCGCGTCTATCGTTCCAGGACCGTGGCTTTCCTCACCCCTTTGTTCTTGTGGAGCAACTTACCGAGGAGTTCCACAAAGCCGAGCGCAACGCCTACGAAAAGGTCATACGTATGATTGCACACGAAGTGAACAATACAATGGGTGGAATAACATCGATACTGGGCACAGCAAAGGAGATGATGCTGTGTGCCGACAGCGGGACGCTCTGTCGCGACAGCAAGGAGATTGCCGACGCAATGCAGGTGTGCGAGGAGCGCGGGCTTATGTTGGGGAGGTTCATCACCCGTTTTTCTGATGTTGTAAAGATACCGCCTCCGCAGATGCTGCGCTATGACCTCAACGATTGTGTGCGCTACTGTTCAAGGTTTGCGGAAAAACTGTGCAACGAGCGCAATATATCGCTTCGGCTGCAACTGACACAGGAGGAGTTGCCCGTCAATATAGATGCACTGCTCATAGAGCAGGTGCTTGTGAATATTGTAAAGAACTCGGTGGAGAGTATCGGCTCCGACGGTGAGATTGTCATAAGCACCCGCCCGCATCCTGCCACACTTACCGTTTGTGACAATGGTGCTGGAATACCCGATGCAGTGTCGAAGCAACTCTTTACCCCGTTCTTCACGACAAAGAAGAGCGGGCAGGGCATTGGGCTTATGTTTATCCGTGAGGTACTTGTTGCCCACGGTTGTGAGTTTACCCTCTCTACGGGCAATGATGCGTTGACGCGTTTTACTATGGTGTTCAAAAAGTAGTCTTGACTCTCTTCTTGTTCCTCCGTATTATCCCATCTTGCCGGTGAGGTAAGCCTTGGTGCGTTCATCTGCCGGGTTTGAGAACATTGTCTCCGTATCTCCATACTCGACAAGTTCGCCAAGGTACATAAACATCGATTTTGAGGATATGCGCTTTGCCTGTCCCATATTATGGGTGACGATAAGGATTGTAACCTCCTTCTGCAACTCCAACAAAAGTTCCTCGATGTGCTTTGTCGCAATGGGGTCGAGAGCCGATGTGGGCTCGTCCATCAACAGTACATCGGGCTTCATTGCAAGGGCGCGGGCAATGCACAGGCGCTGCTGCTGGCCGCCCGAGAGGAATGTACCCTTCTTGTTGAGCACATCTTTTACCTCGTCCCAAAGTGCCACGCTACGTAAGCAACGCTCTACGGTAGCATCCTTCTCTGCCTTTGAAAGCTTTATACCATTCAAAGCAAAACCAGATAGTACATTGTCATAGATGCTCATCGTAGGGAATGGAGCAGGGCGCTGGAATACCATACCCACGCGGCGGCGCACATCGATGGGTTCCATCGATAGGATGTTATCGCCATTGAGCAGTATTTCTCCGTCAACACGAATATTGTCATATAGGTTGTGCATAAGGTTTACGGCACGCAAGAGTGTTGATTTACCACAACCCGAAGGTCCCATAATTGCAGTGATTGTATTTCGCTCGATAGCTGCGGACACATATTTCACCGCCATTGTCTGCTTGGTATATGACACACAAGTCTTCTTGAACTCCAATATAGGTTTTACTGATTCCATTTCTTTGCGAGATATTTTGATAATAAATTAAGGGTGAGGACAAATAACAAGAGGAAGAGCGATGCGC
>JAFYSC010000005.1 GCA_017546635.1 Bacteroidaceae bacterium
TCATCCTCAACACCTGCAAGGATACCGAGCTCACCCTCTACTGTTACACCATACTGATGAGCGTACTCTACAACTTTCTTTGTAAGAGCAACGTTCTCCTCATAGGGAAGGTGTGAACCGTCGATCATAACTGATGAGAAGCCCATATCGATGCAAGACTTGCAGAGCTCGAATGAGTTACCGTGGTCGAGGTGAAGAACGATCTCGGGATTAGCGCAACCCAACTCCTTTGCATACTCAACAGCACCCTCAGCCATATAACGGAGAAGTGTCTGGTTAGCATACTTACGAGCACCGCTTGATACCTGAAGGATAACGGGAGACTTTGTCTCAACTGCAGCCATGATGATAGCCTGCAACTGCTCCATGTTGTTGAAGTTGAACGCGGGGATAGCGTAGCCACCCTCCATTGCTCTTGCAAACATATCTTTAGTGTTTACAAGACCTAATTCTTTGTAATTTACCATAATTTATACTTTTAAAAGTAGAAAATGAATATGTTAATTTCAATTTGATGCGAAGATACTAAATTAATTCGTTACTTGTTGAATATAGGATTGAAAAAATACAATTTATATCAAGTTTTTCCTTCATCTGATGTATTTTGCCTTATATATCTATCATTATTCCTTGCGGATATAATAACAGTTTTTATGTACAATTGTATAATACGGAATGTTGCTTGTACAATATGATTGCCTGCTTTTCCTATTCCTGTATTACTGATTCTCTTTCTTGGGCTTATGATGGTGTCTTCTTCTTCTGTTCTTGTTTGTTGGAGCTTTTTCTTGCTGTGCGTTTGATGTGCTTGGGCTTGTTGCCTCTTTTTTTCCTTGACCTCTTCTGTTGCTCTTGCTCCTTGCCTTCTCACCATTGCCGCGCTGGCCTTTTCTCTCGCTGTGCTGACGGCGGCCTCTACGGCCCTTCTTGTCGCTCTTCTCCTTCTTGGGAGCATACTCCGGTGTTTCGCCAAGTTCAGAAGGCACTGGGAGTTTCTCTACCTCCTGTTCCATAAAGTCCTCAATTTTTCCGAAGTAGCTTTGGTCCTCTACCGATATCAGTGTCACGGCGCGTCCCTCGCTGCCGGCGCGTGCCGTACGTCCTACGCGGTGTATGTAATCGTCGCAGTCGCGTGGAACGTCGTAGTTTATAACAAGGCGTATGTCGTCGATGTCTATTCCGCGTGCCAGAATATCTGTTGCCACTACAATGTCTATCTGTCGGCTCTTGAAGCGGTACATTATCTCGTCACGCTCGCTCTGTGTGAGGTTGCTGTGCATCTCGCCAACGTTGTATCCCTGCTTTTTCAGTGCAATTGATATGTCTTTTACCTTGTCCTTGCGCGATGTGAAGAGTATCACTCGCTCGGGCTTCTCGCCATTGAAGATGTGCTTTACGATTGCTCTCTTCTGCGGCTCGTAGCATACGTAGGCTTGCTGCTTTATTCCGTCGGCAGGCTTGGCGAGCGATAGGGTGATGTGTACGGGGTTGTTCAGGATATTGTCGGCAAGGCGGCGTATCTCTTGCGGCATTGTTGCCGAGAAAAGCATTGTCTGACGCTCCTTTGGCAGTTGCTTGGCTATGGTCATAATATCGTTGTAGAATCCCATATCCAGCATTCTGTCGGCTTCGTCGAGTATGAAGAACGATACGCGTGACAGGTCGATGTTACCCAGACTGATGTGGCTGATGAGACGTCCCGGCGTTGCAACTATTATATCGGCACCGCGCGACATTCCGCGCAGCTCCTGCTGGTAGCGCTGGCCGTCGTTGCCTCCGTATACAGCCACGCTCGATACAGGCATAAAGTATGTGAAACCCTCCAGCTGACGGTCAATCTGCTGGGCAAGCTCGCGGGTGGGTGCCATAATTATGCAGTTGATGGCATCCTCGGGGTATCCGCCGCAGCACAGCTTGTTGAGCACGGGCAACAGATAGGCTGCTGTTTTTCCTGTTCCTGTCTGTGCTACGCCTATGAGGTCGCGTCCCTCCATAAGCGGCTGAATGGTTTTTTCTTGTATGGGGGTGCAGGTCTCGAAGCGCATTGCATCGAGTGCATCCAATATCTCATCCTCAAAATCAAAGTCGGTAAAATACATTCTGTCTGTCTCTTTTTGTAAGTGTTTACGGAAAACAATTGCTTTTTCTCTTATTTAGGCGCTTTTCTGTACAGGTAAATGGCAATGAAACTGTATATGATGTTTGGCAGCCACACTGCAATCACCACGGGCATCTGCTCGGCAAATGCCGATGATATTGCCTGGAACAGTATGTATGAGAAACTCAATCCGAGTCCTATTCCCAGTGACAGTCCCATTCCTCCCTTTGTCTTTTTCGACGACAGTGATGCGCCAATAAGTGTAAGGATGAAGGCTGCAAACGACATTGCAATGCGTTTGTGGTATTCCACCTCAAACGGCTTGATGTTTGCCATTCCTCGTGCACGCTGCTTGTCGATGTACTCGCTCAGCTGCGGACTTGTCATTGTCTCCTGCTGTCCTTCGGATATGAGAAAATCGCCAGGCTCAATCTTTATTATGGTGTCGAGCGGCAGGCGCTTTTCGGCCCTTATGATCTCGTTGTTGTCGGTGAGCTCGCGTATCGTCCAGTTCTTTGCCGTCCATTTGTGCTTCTCGTTGGCGCTGTATGTGATTGTGCGGGCTGTCATATGCGAAACGAGTTTCTTGTCGCGGAATTTGTCGAGCGAGAAGCGGTAGCCTGTGCGGTTGCGGCTGTCGTAGCGCTCAAAATATGCTACAGTGCTGTCGTCGACCTGCAGCTGTATGTTACGCGCCATCTCCACTACGTCGCGCCGCTTGTGCTTCACCTCAAAGTCCATACGCGTCTTGTTTCCAACAGGAATCACATAGGCACTCAGAATGAATGTCATCGCAGCAATTATTGCAGCCGAAATCATATAGGGACGCAACAAGCGCTTGAAACTTACTCCGGCAGCGAACATTGCTATTATCTCCGATGTCTCGGCCAGTTTCGACGTGAAATATATGACGGCGATAAACACGAACAGTGCGCTGAACGTGTTGGCATAGTAGGGCACAAGGTTAAGATAATAGTCGAAAATTATAGCCTTCATCGGAGCATTGGATGTGGTGAACTTGTCGAGGTTCTCGTTGTAGTCGAATACCACGATTATGGCTATTATAAGCGCAATAGCAAAGAAGTATGTTCCCAGGAACTTTGCTATTATGTAACGGTCGAGTCTTTTAATTTTCAGTTCTTCGAGCCACTTCATCTTTTATTGTTTTTATAGTCGTCGTGTCACTTCTGTGAGCATATTCTTTTTCCATTCGGCATAGTTGTCCGAGAGTATGTGCTTGCGTGCTTCGTTGGTGAGCCATACGTAGAAGGCAAGGTTGTGCAGTGATGCAATCTGCATTGCCAGCAGCTCCTGCGACACAAAGAGGTGACGCAAGTATGCCTTGCTGTACTGTGTGTCCACATACGATGCACCGTCCTCCTCAATTGGCGAATAGTCGTATTTCCACTTCTCGTTGCGCATATTCATTATGCCGTGCTTGGTAAAGAGCATTGCGTTGCGTCCGTTGCGGGTGGGCATTACGCAGTCGAACATATCCACTCCGCGCTCTATGGCCTCGAGGATATTGGCGGGAGTACCCACTCCCATCAGATAGCGCGGCTTGTCGGTGGGAAGTATCTCGTTGACCACCTCAATCATCTCGTACATCTTCTCGGCAGGCTCTCCTACGGCAAGACCTCCGATAGCATTTCCTGCACACTCCTTCGATGCTATGTATTCGGCCGAGCGGCGGCGCAGTTCGGGATATACACATCCCTGCACGATGGGAAAGAGTGCCTGCTCGTAACCGTAGAGCGGCTCAGTCTGCGACAGGCGTTCTATGCAACGGTCGAGCCAACGGTGTGTGAGCTCCATCGACTTCTTTGCATAGTTGAAGTCCGATGTTCCGGGAGGGCACTCGTCGAATGCCATCATAATGTCGGCACCAATGCTGCGCTCAATGTCCATCACTCTCTCGGGCGAGAAGAAATGCTTTGAGCCGTCGATATGTGAGCGGAACTCCACTCCCTCCTCGCTCATCTTGCGGATTTCCTTCAACGAGAATACCTGAAAGCCGCCGCTGTCGGTGAGTATCGGGCGGTCCCAACTGTTGAACTTGTGCAGTCCGCCTGCACCCTCGAGCACCTCGAGGCCGGGGCGTAGGTACAGATGGTAGGTGTTGCCCAGAATTATCTGAGCCTTGATGTCGCTCTTTAGCTCGGGTATCTGTACGGCTTTCACTGAGCCTACTGTGCCCACAGGCATAAATATGGGGGTCTCAATGTCACCGTGGGCTGTGTGCAGAATGCCGGCACGTGCCTTGCTGCCGTTGTCCGTATGTAGTAAGTCGAATTTCACTTGTATGTATGGTTATGGTTAGTTAATTGTCAAGGCGTGTTTCACTTTCTCGTCGAGCAATGCAATCTGCAGCACCTCTTTTATGTCCTCGACGTAATGGAATGTCAATCCCTCGAGGTAAATCTCGGGTATTGCCTCAATGTTCTTGCGGTTCTCGTGGCACAGTATAATCTCCTTTATGCCTGCGCGCTTGGCTGCAAGAATCTTCTCCTTTATTCCGCCTACGGGGAGCACCTTTCCGCGCAGGGTAATCTCGCCTGTCATTGCAAGGTTGGGCTTTACCCTGCGTTGGGTGAATGCCGACGCAAGGGCGGTGGTCATTGTAATACCGGCAGAAGGACCGTCCTTGGGTATTGCTCCCTCGGGTACGTGCAGGTGAACGTTCCAATGCTCGAATGCCTCGTATGGTATTCCAATCTGCCCGGCGTGCGCCTTTATGTATTGCAGGGCGAGCATTGCCGACTCTTTCATCACGTCGCCCAGGTTTCCGGTGAGGGTTATTCCTTCTCCTTTTCCACGGCTAAGGCTTGTCTCGATGAATAGTATTTCGCCACCTACGGCTGTCCACGCAAGGCCTGTCACCACGCCTGCATAGTCGTTGCCCTGGTATTTGTCGCGTGAGTATTCCTTTGGTCCCAGCAGCTCTTTAAGATGCTCGGGCTTTACAGTCGTATATGCAAAATCGCCCTCTGTGGCCTTTTGGCAAGCCAATCGGCGGAAGATTTTTCCAATCTTCTTCTCGAGTGTACGTACTCCCGATTCGCGAGTGTAGTCCTCAATGATTCTCTCTATGGTGTTCTTGCGTATCGTTATCTTCTCGCCTGCAATACCGTTGGCCTCCATCTCCTTGTGTACAAGGTGTCTGCGGGCAATCTCAATCTTTTCCTCGGTAAGATAACCGCTGACCTCTATCAGCTCCATACGGTCGAGCAGAGGGCCGGGGATGCTTGCAAGGTCGTTTGCCGTTGCAATGAACATAACCTTCGAAAGGTCGTAGTCCACATCAAGGAAATTGTCGTGGAATGTGCCGTTCTGTTCGGGGTCGAGCACCTCGAGCAGAGCCGACGAGGGGTCGCCGTGGTTCGATACTCCTCCCACCTTGTCAATTTCGTCGAGAATGAATACAGGATTGTCGCTGCCGGCCTTCATAATGTTCTTTATTATGCGTCCGGGCATTGCGCCGATGTATGTGCGGCGGTGACCGCGTATCTCCGACTCGTCGTGTACGCCACCGAGTGACATTCTCACATATTTGCGTCCAAGAGCTTCGGCTATCGATTTTCCGAGTGAGGTCTTTCCCACTCCCGGAGGGCCGTACAGACAGATGATGGGCGACTTCATATCTCCGCGCAGCTTTATCACTGCAAGATGTTCAAGGATGCGCTCCTTTACCTTCTCGAGTCCGTAGTGGTCGCGGTCGAGCACCTTCTGTGCATTCTTTATGTCGAGATTGTCGTTACTGCACTCACCCCAGGGAAGGCTCACGAGTGTCTGCAGATAGTTGAGCTGTACGTGGTAGTCGGGTGTCTGTGGGTTGATGCGCTCGAGCTTCATTGTCTCGCGCTCGAATGTCTCGCGCATCGCATCGCTCCATTTCTTGCCCTCGGCCTTGCGCATAAGCTCGTCAATATCCTGTCCCTGCGCCGAGCCTCCGCCAAGTTCCTCCTGCATATTCTTTATCTGCTGCTGGAGGAAATATTCGCGCTGTTGCTGGTCGAGTTCTGCGTGTGTACGCTGGTGTATCTGTTGCTGGATACGGGCGTATTCAAGTTCCTGGAAAAGCACTACACCCAAATGGTATGCGCGCTCCATCAGTACATCCTCGCTCAGCAATCTGTACTTTTCGCTTATGTCGCACTTTATGTTCGCACACAGGAAATTGATGAGGGTTGTGCTGTCGTCGATGTTCTTAAGCGCTATTGCACCCTCGGAGTGTGCTTCGGTAAGGCGGAAGAGCTGTGTCGCATCCTCGCGCAATGAGCCGAGCAGGGCCTTGAACTCCTTGTCTTCTTCGTCTGTTGCGATTTCTTCTCTCAGCGACACTTTTCCTGTGATGAAAGGACGCTTGCCTGTTATCTCCTCAAGATTGATTCTTTCAATGCCTTGCAGTACGACGGTAGTTGTCTCGTCGGGCATCTCGAATACCTTGAGGATCTTGGCTGTTGTACCTATAGGGTAAAGGTCCTCTTTTGTGGGTGTCTCGGTCTTTGGATGCTTCTGGCAGAATACACCTATAGTCTCTTTTGACTTTTCAACGTTACGTACCAGTCTCAAAGAACTTTCGCGACCGACAGATACGGTGAGTATAGCCGAGGGGAAAAGAAACATATTGCGTAGCGGGAGAATTGGGATTGCCTTCTCTATTTCGTCGTTCCCGAATTTGAACTTCCCGCTGATATTCGGCTCAGCTATCACCGAGAAGCCCTTTACGTTTTCATTGTCGTTATTCTCAGTATTCATATATCTTATCTGTTTTTCGCGTTAATATTAGTTTGGACAGTGTGTTGCTGCCGGTTTGTCGTACAGCGTATGGCTCTGTCGTATTATGATGGCCATTTAAAATGCAAAGATAGTGAATTATTGCCTATTGCCGATAAAATAAACGGCAATTTTACTTAATTTATAATGTATGGACGCATTTTTTTATGCCATTAATAAGTTTTAATGTTTTTACATCCATTACTTTGACATAATTGATTACCTTTGCAAGTTGAAAATAAAGCGTAGTGAGTAAAGGAAAAGAGAGCATATTGTTTTTGATAAACCCTAAATCGGGCGTGCAGAGCAAGAAGAATTTGCCCAAACTTATCGAAACAAAGATAGACAAGGGCAGGTTCGATGTTTCCATTATGGAAACCAGGTATGTGGCACACGCAAGCGAGTTGGCATCCGAGGCTGCTGCCCAGGGTGTCGATGCTGTTGTTGCAGTGGGTGGCGACGGTACTGTTAACGAGGTTGCACGTTCGCTTGTGGGGCATAAGACGGCTCTCGGTATCATTCCTTGCGGCTCTGGTAACGGCTTTGCCCGTCACGTGGGCATTCCTGTTGACGTAAAAGGCTCAATAGAGTTCATCAACAGGTCGCAAACTGTGAGTGTCGACTATGGAAAAATAAATGGCGCTCCTTTCTTCTGTACCTGCGGTATTGGATTTGATGCTTTTGTGAGCAAAAGCTTCGCAATGGGGAAACAGCGGGGTCCTATAGGGTATTTCCATAATATGCTCATAGATTGGCTCAATTATAAACCCGAGGTGTACGAGGTTGAGACCGAGACGCACAGTGAACATTATAATGCCTTTCTCATAGCTTGCGGCAATGCCTCGCAGTATGGCAATAATGCCTATATTGCTCCAAGGGCGTCCATTAAGGATGGGCTCTTGAGCGTGACCATACTGGAGCCTTTTACCCCGTTCGAGGTTCCTCTCATATTGAGTCATATGTTCGGGCATAGGATAAACAGCTATAACCGCGTAAAGACTCTTGAGAGCCGATGGGTAAGAATCAGGCGCAAGAGCGCCGGTGTGGTGCACTTCGACGGCGAACCTACAGAAATGGATGCGGAGCTGTTTATAGAGATTGTCCCGTCGGGACTCAATGTGCTTGCAGCGCCAGGGTGGGACGGTACAAGTGTTCCTGTGCCCATACACAAGCAGGTGGCCGACCTGTTGAGCAGTTCTTTGCCTAATGTCGATGATATTCAGTTGAATATACCTACTTTACCCTGGGGGCTGGATATGGAAAAGGTCATAGCGAAAAAAAGTGACAAGCAGGATAAGGGCAAGTGAAACGCTTCTCTTGTCCGTTCATTTCTTCTTAACGCCGTTACTTGTTAGCCGGCAATCTTGAGGTAGAAATCGCGCAGCAGTTCTTTTGCCTCGCTGCTGTATTCGCCTGGAGTGTTTTCGAGTATCAAATCCGTTGTTTCGGGCTGTGTATGTACTCCCTTTACAAATTCTATGAGTACGCGTTTTGGCTGTTTGTGGGGTAGTGTGCGGACGTATGTCATACGTCGTGCCGAGAGTCCTTTGAATAGCGCTTCGGTGCACCATAGCCCGCAAATGTCGGCAGGAATTACAACCGACAGTGTCCCGCCGTCGCATAGCAGTTCCCTTGCGCATTGCATCAATGCACTGCAGGGCAGGCTGGAGTCGTGGCGTGCTGTTGAACGCGCGGAGTCGGGGCATTTGAGGCTGTTGGCAAAGAAAGGCGGGTTGCTTACTATTGCATCAAAAGGCTGTGTGTTCTTGTATTCGAGGATGTCGGCATTGATTATATCAATTCTCTCTCCCCATGGCGAAGCGTCGGCGTTTTCGCGTGCCTGTGCTGCAGCGTCGCTGTCTATCTCTACTCCAATTATGTTTGCAGCGCTTCTTTGAGCCGACATAATGGCTATTAGTCCGCTGCCGCAGCCGATGTCCAATATGCGATTGCAGTCTGATATGTCTGCCCACGCTCCCAAAAGACACCCGTCGGTGCCTACTTTCATAGCGCATCGCTCCTGCTTTATCGTGAATTGCTTGAATCTGAACATATTTGGATTTGTGTCTTTTGTGTGGAACGTAGTAGTGGCCGATGTTGTGAAAACTAAAATAAACAGCCCTTGGGACTGCTTATTCCTGACTTGAGCCGAGTCGGGGACTCGAACCCCGGACCTACTCATTACGAATGAGTTGCTCTACCAACTGAGCTAATTCGGCAATGTTTTCTCTTACGGAATTGGTTGTGATGTTCCGTTGAAGTGAGCGCAAAGGTAATGATAAAAAATGTCAGATGCAATTTTAGAAGCTGTTTAAATTTATAAAAAATTTTTTTCTTATATTGCAAGTTGTTATTTCGTTGTTCTTTATGTTCAAAATTGCCTGTTTGCTTCTTTTTCTCGGTTACATAGCCCGCTACGCGCCCTCAACAAAATAATAAAACATTCCACTTTGCTTTGCACCAAAATTAGGTTGCACTCGCTGAAAAACCAGCAAGCAAACTTGCGTTTTGCTCGCTGACACTATCTATAAAAAAATTAACGATATAAATTCAAACAGCTTTTTATGCTTTTATTTTTTTATGCATATACAGAATATATCTGTCCCGATAAGAGCGGCGGTTCAATGTATGGGCTGTATGATGGTTTTGCTGCAGGCATAAATTGAAGGTGGCATCTAAAATAAATGGCAAATTATGCTTGTCGATAGAAATAATTCTTCTAACTTTGCAGACGGTTTCCGTGGAGTTCAGGAATCTCTTGTTCAGAACGGGACCGTAATGGATATAGATGTATATAACGTGATGGATAAGATGTTACAAAAGGTAGAATGCAATAGCAGACAACGCTCGTACAGCCGTTTTTTGTCGTTTGTAACCCTTAGTGTATCATTGTATTATGTTATATGATTTTATATGGTCGTTTCCTTATTGCAGGAACGACTTTTTTTATTGAAAAAGTGATATAAAGTAGTAAAAGAGACAATATTATGGAACCCCTATTACACGAGTGCGGAGTTGCGATGATTCGTTTGCGCAAACCTCTGAGCTATTACAGTGAAAAATACGGAACTTGGGCGTATGGAATGAACAAACTGTTTCTTCTGATGAACAAACAGTATAACCGCGGACAGCAGGGAGCCGGTATCGCCTGTGTGAAGCTGAAGGCTAATCCCGGTGAAGACTATATGTTCCGCGAGCGCGCCGAGGGTGCGGGCGCAATCTCTCAGGTATTTGCCGATGCCGAGAAGAGTATGCTTGCCCATCCTGCAGCGATGAGGAACGATGCCGAATATGCATATAAGAACTTCAGTTTTGCCGGAGACTTGTATATGGGTCACCTGCGTTATTGCGCTACAGGAAAGACTGGTCTACAGTATGTGCACCCCTACTTGCGCCGTAACAACTGGAGAGCAAAGAACTTGGCTCTGTGCGGTAACTTCCACATAACTAATGTGGACGATGTCTTCAAGGAACTTGTCTCTCGCGGACAGCATCCCCGCGTGTATGCCGATACATATATATTGCTGGAACTTATGGGCCACCGTCTCGACCGTGAGGTGGAGCGTGTATTCAAGGAGTGCGAGAACGAGGGTCTTGCAGGAATGAATATAACAAAGGCTATCGAGGACCGCATTGAGATTGCAAACGTACTCAAGACATCGGCACCTTTGCTCGATGGCGGTTATGTGCTCTGTGGTGTTACGGGTAGCGGCGAGATGTTCGCAATGCGCGACCCCTGGGGTGTCCGTACAGCATATTGGTATGCCGATGATGAAATTTTTGTGATGGCTAGCGAGCGTGCAGCCATCCAGACAGCGATGAATCTCAAGGATACTCAGGTTGTTGAGATGAAGCCGGGTGAGGCACTGATTGTAAATAAGGATGGCGATGTGCGTACAGAACAGATACTCCCTCAGTTGGCATTCTTGCCCTGCTCGTTCGAACGTATATATTTCAGCCGCGGAAATGACGGTGATATATATAAGGAGAGAAAGATGCTCGGTGCGAACCTGATGGACAAGATTCTGAAAGCCGTAGACTACGACCTCGACAACACGGTGTTCTCGTTTATCCCCAATACAGCCGAGATGGCATTCTATGGAATGGTCGAGGCTATGGATAAATATCTCAATGAGTGGAAGATAAAGAAACTTATGGAGAACAAGAGTATCACAGCCGATGAGGCTGCTGTGATATTGGCCAAGCGCATTCGTCAGGAGAAGGTTGCAAACAAGGATATAAAGATGCGTACCTTCATTACCACGGGCGACAAGCGCAACGACCTTGCAGGACACGTGTACGATATTACATACAATACCATAAAGCCCGGTGTGGACAATCTTGTCGTAATTGACGACAGTATTGTTCGAGGAACTACATTGCGCGAGAGTATCCTCAGCATCCTCGACCGTCTGGAGCCCAAGAAGATTGTGGTTGTGTCGTCGAGCCCGCAGATACGTTACCCCGACTACTATGGCATCGATATGGAGAAGTTCGACCATTTTGTAGCATTCTTTGCTGCTCTCGACCTGTTGGAGGAGAGGGGTATGATGAATATCGTGAACGAGACGTATGTGGCTTGTGTCGAGGAGTTGAAGAAACCCCTTGCCGAGATGAAGAACTGTACAAAGGCTATCTATGCTCCATTTACAGCCGAGGAAATCTCTGACAAGATAGCGCAGATATTGCGTCCGGCACATCTTAAAGCCGAGGTTGAGATTGTATTCCAGAGCCTTACAGGATTGCACGAGGCTTGTCCCAATCACCTTGGTGACTGGTATTTCAGCGGCGATTATCCCACTCCCGGCGGAAATATGCTGGTGAACAGAGCTTTTGTCGAGCACTACGAAAAGTATATTAAAAACAAATGATTTGATAAACAGCCTTGAACCTTAGTTCGCTAAGGGTTAAGGCTGTTTTTTGAAGTTGGGACATTGTCTGGCGAATATAAGGGCTGGCAATGGATTAAAAAATATTCTTCTAAATAAAGAATATCTAAAAATTTTGGGATTTTTCCAACTTTTATCTATCTTCGCAAAAATATAATTAAAGATAATTAACAAAAGCGGTAAACAGCCGCGCATAATAGAACTAAAGAGTATGAAAGAGAAACTGAAGAAAGTTTTGTTACTTGGCTCTGGTGCATTGCGTATCGGTCAGGCAGGTGAGTTCGATTATTCTGGCTCTCAAGCGTTAAAGGCATTGCGCGAGGAGGGTATACAGTCGGTTCTTATCAATCCTAATGTCGCTACAATACAGACATCTGAGGGTATTGCCGATAAAGTATATTTCCTTCCTGTAAATGTACATTACGTTGAGGAGATCATAAAAAAGGAGCGTCCCGACGGTATTCTGTTGGCGTTTGGTGGACAGACTGCGCTCAACTGCGGTACAGAGCTTTATCAGAAGGGTATCCTCGACAAGTACGGAGTAAAGGTGCTCGGTACATCGGTTGAGGCTATTATGAATACCGAGGACCGTGACCTCTTTGTAAAGAAGCTCGACGAGATTCCTATGAAGACTCCCGTGAGCCAGGCTGTAGAGACAATGGAAGACGCTCTTGCTGCAGCATACAAGATTGGTTTCCCCGTTATGGTCCGTTCGGCATACGCTCTTGGTGGATTGGGTAGCGGTATATGTCGCGACGAGCAGAGCTTCAAGGAGCTTGCCGAGAGTGCATTCACATTCTCGAGCCAGATTCTCGTTGAGGAGTCTTTGAAGGGATGGAAGGAGATTGAGTTCGAGGTTATCCGCGATGCCAACGACCACTGTTTTACAGTGGCTAGTATGGAGAACTTCGACCCCCTCGGAATACACACAGGAGAGTCTATCGTGGTAGCACCCACCTGTTCGCTTACCCCCGAGCAGGTAACCTTTATGCAGGAAATCTCGGTAAAGGCTATCCGTCACTTGGGTATTGTGGGCGAGTGTAACATACAGTATGCATTTAATGCCGAGACAAATGACTACCGTGTCATCGAGGTCAACGCGCGTCTTAGCCGTTCATCGGCCCTTGCTTCAAAGGCAACAGGTTATCCCCTTGCTTTTGTTGCAGCAAAGATTGCCCTCGGATACACTCTCGACGAGATTGGCGAGATGGGTACACCCAACAGTGCATACAAGGCTCCCGAGCTCGATTACCTGATATGTAAGATTCCCCGTTGGGACCTTACAAAATTCGCAGGTGTATCGCGCCAGATTGGCTCAAGTATGAAGTCGGTGGGCGAGATTATGTCAATAGGCCGTTCTTTCGAGGAGGTTATCCAGAAGGGTCTCCGTATGATAGGTCAGGGTATGCACGGTTTTGTCGGTAACCAGCACGTACACTTCGACGACCTCGACGAGGAGCTTGCAAATCCCACAGACCTCCGTATCTTCTCAATTGCAACCGCATTGGAAGAGGGCTACTCAATAGAGCGCATCAGCGAGCTTACAAAGATTGATCCCTGGTTCCTTGGCAAACTCAAGAATATTGTAGATTATAAGGCTGTGCTCGAGCAGTACAATTCGCTCGACGAACTTCCTGCCGATGTATTGCGCAAGGCAAAGGAGCTCGGCTTCTCTGACTTCCAGATTGCACGTTTCGTGCTCAAGAACGAGGGCGTGATGGAAAAACCCTTGCTCGAGGTGCGCAACAAGCGTAAGCAGCTTGGCATTGTACCTGCTGTAAAGCGTATAAATACAGTGGCATCGGAGCATCCCGAACTTACAAACTATCTTTATATGACTTACGGTACAACCGGTTACGATGTCAACTACTACAAGACCGACAAATCGGTTGTGGTGCTTGGCTCTGGTGCATACCGTATCGGTTCATCGGTTGAGTTCGACTGGTGTTCGGTAAATGCGGTGCAGACAGCACGCAAGCTCGGCTATAAGTCGATTATGATAAATTACAATCCCGAGACTGTATCTACCGACTATGATATGTGCGACCGTCTCTACTTCGACGAGCTTTCGTTCGAGCGTGTGCTCGACGTTATCGACCTCGAACAGCCCGGTGGAGTAATCGTATCGGTGGGTGGACAGATACCTAACAACCTTGCAATGAAGCTGCATCGCCAGTCGGTGCCCATTCTCGGTACATCGCCCCTCTCTATCGACCGTGCCGAGAACCGTCACAAATTCTCTGCTATGCTCGACCAGCTCGATATAGACCAGCCCGCTTGGAAGGAGCTCACAAGTCTCGAGGATATGGAGGCTTTTGTAGAGAAGGTGGGCTACCCCGTGCTTGTACGTCCTTCGTACGTACTCTCGGGTGCAGCGATGAACGTATGCTACAACGAGGACGAGCTCAAGGAGTTCCTTGCTATGGCAGCTGAGGTGTCTAAGGAGTATCCTGTGGTAGTATCGCAGTTTATGATGGAGACCAAGGAGATAGAGTTCGATGCTGTGGCACAGAACGGTGAGGTTGTAGAGTACGCAATTTCGGAGCACGTGGAGTTTGCCGGCGTACACTCGGGTGACGCTACATTGGTGTTCCCCGCACAGAAGATATACTTCGAGACTGCACGCCGCATTAAGAAGATAAGCCGCCGCATTGCAAAAGAACTGAATATCTCTGGTCCCTTCAACATACAGTTCCTTGCGAAGAACAACGAGGTAAAGGTTATCGAGTGTAACCTTCGTGCATCGCGCTCGTTCCCCTTCGTGTCAAAGGTTCTCAAGCGCAATTTCATCGAGACTGCTACACGCATTATGCTCGGTGCACCATACAGCCAGCCCGACAAGTCGGCATTTGATATCGACTGCATCGGTGTAAAGGCGTCACAGTTCTCTTTCAGCCGTTTGCATCAGGCCGACCCTGTATTGGGAGTCGATATGTCTTCGACAGGTGAGGTTGGTTGCATTGGCGACGATTTCGAGGAGGCATTGCTCAACGCTATGATTGCTGTCGGATATTCTGTTCCCAAGAAGAACGTTATGGTATCTTCGGGTGCAGCAAAATCAAAGGTCGATTTGCTCGATGCTACAACAACTCTCTACAAGAAGGGCTATAACATCTATGCAACATCGGGTACGGCTAAATTCCTTAACGAGAATGGTGTAAAGGCGATACCTGTAATGTGGCCCGATGAGGATCCCGATGCCGAGAACAATGTTATGCAAATGATTGCCGAACATAGCTTCGACCTTATCATAAATGTTCCCAAGAACCACACCAAGCGCGAACTTACAAACGGTTACCGTATACGTCGTGCTGCTATTGACCACAATATTCCTCTTATAACAAATGCCCGTCTTGCAAGTGCATTCATCAATTCATTCTGCAAGGTTGACATCGAGGAGTTGCCTGTCAAGAGCTGGGACGAATTCAAATAACAGGTTCCTGTAACCCATAAAGCAGTAGAGGGGAGCGTTTTTGCTCCCCTCTACTGCTTTATTGACTTTTTTTATAAAA
>JAFYSC010000024.1 GCA_017546635.1 Bacteroidaceae bacterium
GAGGGAGTTTTTAAGAGGAGCACCTTGATAGTTTGAACTGAAAAAAAGAATAAAATAGTTCTCCTCTATTATTACAGAGGAGGTGCCCGGAGGGCGGAGGAGTTAAATAAACCAGCGCGGTTTTGCAACTCCTCACTCGCTACACGACAGCGGGCTAGTACGGCTTTAGTCGGGAGGGAGTTTTTAAGATGAGCACCTTAATGGTAGTGAAGTAAAGTAATAAAAAAAGTCCTCCTCTTCAAGAGGAGGGGGACCGCTTGCGGTGGAGGCGTTAATTTATTCCGCTCAATTTAATAACTCCTCAGTCAGCAAGCTGACAGTTCCTCTTTAAGAGGAGCACTTTTGGGACAAGAACTTAAAATATACTTAAGAAATAGAGCATATATAGAAAATAAAGACAATACACATCTTCTGTTACTATGGAGAATAAAGAGAAGAAATACCACGTGACACTTGCTTCCGACTCAAATTATATTGAGTTTGTGGCAACGGTACTTGTGTCGCTGTTCAAGAATAACCCCGATGCAAATATTGCTGTCCACCTGCTGGCAAACGCTTTGTCCGACGATGATGTATGCAAGGTGCAGAAGCATATTCCGCAAGAGAGGGGAGAGCTGTTCGTCTACCAGATAGAGAATTTCGAGGAGCGCTTCAAGGTCGAAGTAAAGGCTACAATTGCGATAACAGCTTATGCGCGGCTCTTTTTACCTGCAATACTGCCAGCCGAAGTGGAGCGTGTGCTGTATGTCGACTGCGATGTGCTTTTTACTTCCCCGATAGATGAGTTCTATAATGTAGATTTTGGCGATTCTTTGGTGGCGGGCGCCCTCGATACGCTTGCCGATGATACGGCAAAGGTCTCTATCGGTTGTAGTGTGGACGAACCTTATCTCAATTCTGGGGTACTTATGATTCCCTTGGATAAATGGCGCAAAGAGAATGTGCAACAGCAATTTGTCGATTTTCTTGTGGCGCGTAATGGAAATGTAAAGCACAACGATCAGGGTATCATAAATGCTGTATGCAAAGGGCGTAAGTTCATTGTATCTCCCCGTTACAATGTAAATTCCAATTTCTATACGCACCCCTATTCGTTGCTCAAGGAGTGCAACACTCCTTTCTGTTCGCTGCAGGAGTATGAGGCGGCAAAGGAACAGCCTGCAATAATACACTTTACCGAGGGCTTCCTCAACCGTCCTTGGATAGCGAATAGCCTGCACCCGTACAAGAATGAGTACCTTGAGTACAGGGCGCTTACATTGTGGAAGGATACTCCCCTGCGAAAGGACAAACGGTCGCTGGCGGCAAAGTCTCTCGCATACGTGTTCCTGAATTTTCCGTATGCTGTATATAAAATTTACAGTAGAATATTGGGTGCATTGAGTCGCCTTAAAAGATAAACAATATTAGAAAATGTCTACCGTTGCCGAAAATAACAAACGCATAGCAAGGAACACGCTGATGCTCTACATCAGAATGTTCTTTACAATGGCCATAGGCCTGTACACGAGCCGTGTGGTGCTAAGGGTGCTTGGTGTCGAGGACTATGGTATCTATGGTGTAGTAGGAGGAGTTGTGCCGATGTTTGCATTTTTCAATAGCTCGATGGCTAGTTCGACACAGCGCTTCCTTACATTTGAAATTGGCAAGGGTGCAGTTGGACGTGTCAAGGACGTGTTCAACAGTACGTTTTTCATTCACGCTGTTATAGCGTTGGCGGTTTTTATAATAGCCGAGACGGTGGGGCTGTGGTTTCTCGAAACACAGATGGTTATACCCGAGGTGCGTATGAATGCGGCACGGTGGGTCTATCAGCTTACGGTTCTTTACTCGGTTGTATCAATTATGTGTGTGCCCTACAACGCGCTTATTATAGCATACGAGAAGATGTCGGTCTTTGCATATATCTCGGTGACTGAGGCTGTGCTGAAGCTTTTGGTGCTCTACGTAGTGCTTGCTTTTGATGCCGACCGCTTGGTGTCCTATGCATTGCTGATGCTTGTGTTGCAGCTTGCAATATTATTTACTTATGTATTTTACGGTAAGAGGAATTTCAAGGCTGCACGTTTGGAATTCTATTGCGACAGGCTGTTGCTTAGGGAGATGGTCTCTTTTGCAGGGTGGAGTCTATACGGAAACGTAGCTTTTGTAATGTTCAGTCAGGGATTGAATATTCTGCTCAATGTGTTCTTTGGTGCTGTTGTAAATGCAGCGCGGGGCTTTGCGGTGCAGGTGCAGTCGGCTGTACAGATGTTTGTCGGTGGTTTTCAGACGGCACTCAACCCTCAGATTGTGAAATATTTTGCCGAGGGTAACATTAAGCAGATGCACGAGCTTGTTTTTTCGAGCAGCCGTTTCTCTTTTTATCTGTTGTATATCCTTTCGCTTCCTGTGATACTCGAAGCTGAAACTCTGCTGACATTGTGGCTTGTCGATGTGCCGCAATACACTGTTGTCTTTGTGCAGGTTATGTTGTGTATAATGTTGGTCGACTCAATGGCCAATCCTCTTATAACAGCTGCTAATGCAACGGGTAACATTAAAAAATATCAGAAAACAATAGGTGGATTGTTGCTCCTCATTTTGCCTTTGTCGTATATTGCGCTTAAAATGGGCGGCGCGCCGTGGGCGGTGTTTGTTGTGCATCTGATTGTGGCAATGGTGGCACAGATTGTGCGTCTTTTTATAATACGCCCGATGATAAATCTTTCAATAAGAGAATATTTGACAAAAGTTATGTCTGGTATTGCAATAGTGGTGCTTTTCTCGTTGCCTCTGCCTGTGATTGTGAAAATTCTTATGCCGGCAGGGCTTTCTTCTTCGGTTGTGGTAATTGTTGTCTCGGTGTTGTCGGCTGTTGCTGTTGTTGCTCTTTTGGGTCTTGGAAAGGAAGAGAAAAAGTTTATTTTATCTAAAATAAGAAAAAACAGGGGATAGCTATGATTAATATCTGCGATAAAAGTATGTGCTGCGGCTGTGCTGCCTGTGTGCAGCGTTGTCCAAAGCAGTGTATTGCAATGAGGGCAGATAGCGAGGGTTTTTTCTATCCGCTTGTAGATGCCGTCAGATGTATCGACTGTGGATTGTGCGAGAAGGTGTGCCCAATGCTTAATCCCGGCGAGGAGCGTGTGCCGTTGCATACATACGCCGCACGCTGTACCGACGAGGATATTAGACGCGAGAGCTCCTCGGGCGGAGTATTCAGTGTGCTTGCCTGCGAGGTGCTTGCCGGTGGTGGCGTTGTCTTTGGTACGCGTTTCGACAATGAGTGGGGTGTGGTGCACGATTTTTGTACAACGCCCGAGGGGCTTGCGGCTTTTCGTGGTTCAAAGTATGTGCAGAGCAATATTGGCGATAATTACATTAAAGCAGAGGCTTTTCTTAAAGAGGGCAGGCGGGTGCTTTTCAGCGGTACACCTTGTCAAATAGCAGGCTTGAAGCGCTTCTTGCGACGTGAGTATGATAATCTGCTTGCTGTAGAGGTTGCTTGTCACGGTGTGCCGTCGCCGCTTGTTTGGAGACGCTATCTCGAGGAGCGGGGGGCTTTGTGTAATGTTGAAAATGTGATATTCCGAGATAAATCCACAGGTTGGAAGAGCTATAGCGTGAGGCTTTCTATGGACAAACGTACTTTGTGCGAGCCTTTTTATGACAATGAATATATGAAGGCTTTCATTTATGGCTATTCGATGCGTCCGAGCTGTTACAACTGCAAGGCAAAGGCGCGCAGCAGCGGTGCCGATATTCTGCTTGCCGACCTCTGGGGTGCTCCGCACCTGATAGGCGCCGACGATGACGACAAGGGTATGAGTCTTGTTGCTGTTGATAAAGAGGCCCTTTTGCCCAGCGGTAAGCTGTGGCTTAAGGAAATAGAGTATTCCGAGGCTGTAAAATATAATTCCTCAATAGTAAAAAGTGTGCCTCTGAATGAGAAGCGCGACGAATTTTTTGTTAAATTTGCAAAAGGCGAGAGCATCGCAGGCATCGTCGGGGAACTGACGCGCCTGCCGATTGCACAAAGGGCTCTCGGCTTTCTCAAAAGGGTGGTTAAGAAAATTATAGGACGCAAATGAAGATAGGAATAATAACACAGCCGTTGCACTGTAACTACGGAGGTCTGTTGCAGAATTATGCGCTGCAGCAGGTGCTCGGGGCTATGGGGCACAGTGCGGTCACGATAGACGAGGGGGTAAAACCCGACAGCTTCGTGTGGCACTGTATGTCTGCAGCAAAGACATTGCTCCTTAAAATGGCAGGCAAGGGCGCTGGACGTGTTCTCCCACATTGGCTCACCCGAAAAGAGAGGGAATGCATTAACCGTAACGTAGATTATTTTACAAGGAAATATATAAAGAGCAGCGGCAAGCTCCCCTCTTTGGACGATGTGCGCGGCTATGTGGAAACAGGGAATTTCGATGCTTTTGTTGCGGGTAGCGACCAGGTGTGGCGCCCCTGTTACAACAGCAGCATAGAGCGGCCGTTCCTTGCTTTTGCGCAGGGGCTGCCAGTGAAGCGCATCTCATACGCGGCGTCGTTCGGGGTGGATTTTTGGGAATATACTCCCGAGCAGACTGCTGTTGCGGTGGAGCTTATAAAAAGTTTCGATGCAGTGTCGGTGCGCGAGGAGTCGGCCATTGCACTCTGCAGGGAGCATCTGCAGTGCAATGCACGGTTGGCACTCGACCCTACAATGCTGCTCGACAAAGAAAAGTATGAGGCGCTGGTGATTGCCGAGGGTGAGCCCCGCAGCGCCGGAAATCTCTTTACATATATATTGGATAATGATGCCGACAAGCAAACGATAATAGAGGCGGTGGCCAAGCAGCGCAACCTGCAGCCTTTTGCCATAATGCCGCAGAGGGTAGATGCACAGAGCATAAGGAATATCGGCAATTGCGTATATCCCACTGTGACAGCCTGGCTCAGGGCTTTTATGGATGCCGAATTTGTGGTGTGCGACAGCTTCCACGGGGCGGTGTTCAGTATAATATTCAACAAGCCTTTCATTGTGCTTGCCAACAGCGCACGCGGCAATGCAAGGTTCACGTCGCTGCTTGCACTCTTTGGGCTCGGGGAACGTATGACCGACAGCTCGCGCTACAAGGAAATTATCCATAAGGAGATAGACTGGCAGGCTGTCAACAAAAGAAAAGAGGCATTGCGTGCCGAGTCGTTAATGTTCTTGCAAAATTGTCTACAATGAGTGTGCCTAAGGTTTCTGTAATAGTACCGGTATATAAAGCCGAGGGCTATCTGCACCGTTGTGTAGATAGCCTGCTTGCGCAGTCGCTTGCAGGGTTCGAGCTGCTGCTCATTGACGACGGCAGCCCCGACGGCTCGGGTGCCATCTGCGACGGGTATGCTGCAAAGGACAGCAGGGTGAGGGTGTTCCACAAGAGCAACGGTGGAGTGAGCTCGGCGCGTCAGTGCGGGGTGGACAATGCCCGCGGAGAGTACATAATACACGCCGACCCCGATGACTGGGTGGAGCCGACGATGCTCGCAGAACTCTATGCAAAGGCAACAGAGGAGAATGCCGATGTTGTCATATGCGATTATTTGGTAGAGTGTATAACAGGTACATTCTACAACTGTCAGCAACCGTCGAAGAACGATGCTTCCACGGTGTTGCGGGAGTTTTTTGTGAACCTTCACGGCAGTTGCTGCAATAAGCTCGTGCGGCGCGAGGCCATACTGCGCTACAATGTGCGTTTCGATACTCAGTTGTCCTATTGCGAGGATACCTATTATCACTCTACACTGCTTGTAAACCCGGTGAGAATAGCCTATCTGCCCAAGGCTTTTTACCACTACGACCAGAGAATGAATGCAAACTCCATTGTCTCCAAATATAATGCCGCTTCTTTTGAATACGATAAGATGCTGCACTGCAAATACTGTAGCCTGCTCAAAGGGACTGCAGCTTTTGAGACTGCCTACCGCAGCCTGCGAAGGCTGATAGTGACACGGGCCTTTTATGCAGGGATATTCACATCGGCACAGTTCAAGGAGCAATGTGCACCGTATGCCGATGCCTTTCTTGTAAATGGCAAGATTGGACTTTCGTCCGATATGTTCTTTTATCTGTCGTGCAAGGGATTTTATCGTTTAATGTACAATATGTACCGTTTTTTGAAGGTAATAAAAAAATAAATATATGATACCCAAAGTTATACACTACTGCTGGTTCGGCGGAAAAGAAAAATCGCCCGAGGTACTCAGGATGATTGCTTCGTGGAGAGAAAAATGTCCGCATTACGAGATTAAGGAGTGGAACGAGACAAACTTCGATGTAAACAGGAATGTGTACACCCGCGAGGCCTATCAGATGAAAAAATGGGCATTTGTGAGTGACGTGGCACGTCTGTATGCCCTGGTTACTGTGGGGGGCATATATCTGGATACCGACGTGGAGGTTCTGCGCCCGTTCGACGAACTGCTTTCGGCTAAGGCGTTTATTGGGTTTGAGGGCAGCGGACACATAGGGACAAGTGTCATTGCTTCCGAGCGCGGGAATGGCTTTCTCAAGGATTTTCTCGATGCTTACAACGACAAGGTGTTCATAAACAAGGACAATACGCTCAATGAGTCTACGAATGTAGGAGAGATTACCGCGCGCTTCGAAAAGGTGGGATTGATAAAGAACGGACAGAAACAGGTGCTGGGTGATTTTGTGCTATATCCAACCGACTATTTTGCCCCGTACGACTATATCGCAGGTAAATTGAATACCACCGGGAATACCTATTCTATCCACTGGTTCGCAAAATCGTGGATTAAACACTCAAAAATAAGAGTGTGGCTCTCGCAATTTTGGCATCGTATCATTGGCGTTAAAATGAAATGACGGAGGAGTATGCTCGGAGACTAAAAACACTGTATCTTCAGAAATATAATGAATATAATTTATTTGAAAAAGAATGGCCTCTTCTGATATAAGACTTACGGTTTTTACACCTACATACAACCGCAGGGACACTTTGCCTAAGGGCTACGGGGCTTTGCTGCGTCAGACAAACAAGGAATTTGTATGGCTCATAATTGACGATGGCTCTACCGACGATACCGCAAGCCTGGTGCGGGAGTGGCAGGGCCGCGACAATGGCTTTGAGATAAGATACTGTTACAAGGAGAATGGAGGACTGCACACCGGATACAACAAGGCCATTGAGCTTATGGATACGGAACTTTGCGTGTGCATAGACTCCGACGACTATATGCCCGACAATGCGGTGGAACTCATACTCGGCTTTTGGGAAAAGAGGGGTTCCGATGAATATGCGGGGATAATTGCGCTCGACTGCTACGAGAATGGCGAGGTAATAGGAGGGCGTCTGCCTGAGGTGGATTCGCTGTATATGATCGAGCTCGAGACAAAATACAAACGTCGCGGCGATACAAAGATGGTGCTCCGCACCGAACTGCTGAAGCAGGTTGCTCCGCAGCATAGTTATCCTGGTGAGAAGAATTTCAACCCTATATATATGCTGCTCAAGGTGGGCGACAATTATCCGTTCCTCATACTTAACGAGAATCTCTGCTTTGTTGAGTATCAGCCAGGAGGAATGAGCAACAATATATTCCGTCAGTATGTGAATAGCCCCAATAGCTTCGCGGCTCTCAGGCTTCAGAATATGCGTCTAAAGAGAACAACTTTCTCTTATAAAATGAGACAGCATATACATTATGTGTCGAGCTGTATTCTGGCAGGGCGCAGGAGTATTTTTAAGGATAGTGCCAATAGGTTAATGACTTTTGCGGCTCTTCTGCCGGGAGTTTTATTGTATTTTTACATTAAGCATAAGATAAAATGATAAATCCTTTTTTTACTATAGTAGTACCTGTGTACAATGTCGAGAGCTATGTCGAAAAATGTGTAAAAAGCATTGTCGCACAATCTTTCGACAGCTACGAGGTGATATTGGTTGACGATGGTTCAAAGGATAGTAGCGGTGCAATATGCGACAGGCTGTCGGAAGAGAATAAGATGCTTGTGAAGGTTATTCACAAGCCCAATGGTGGATTGTCCGATGCCCGTAATGTGGGAATAGATGCAGCCAAGGGCAAGTATATTATTTTTGTGGATAGCGACGACTATTGGGACGATTGTAATGCTTTGGAGCAGATAAAGGAAAAATTGTCGGTACAGCCCGATGTTCTCTTCTTTGGATGCAAGGATTATAATTGCAAAGATGGCACTATGGTGGTAAGTCGAAACAATTATAATGAGAAAATATTGCAATGTGGCAATAAGGAGAGAATACTTAAGTATTTGAAACAGTCGGGAATGTATCCCGGCGCTGCGTGGCTTTGTGTTATAAGGCGCGATTTTGTACTTAAGAACAACCTCTATTTTGTAAAAGGAATTAAATCCGAGGATATCGATTGGCTTTTTGACGTGTTCATTCACGCACAGAACTTTGCGGCACTGAACAAAACGTTCTATGTATATCTTAAAAATCGCAGCGGCTCTATAACAAATACAGCAGATGTGAAAACTGTAGACGACCTTTTGTATATTGTCGCAAAGTGGTCGAGGAAATTGCATTCGCTCAGTGAACCATACGTGAAATATCTGCTCGCGCATCTCTCTTATTGCTATATGATGTTGCTCATAAATTACTCGCAGTTGCCCGATGAGGTAAAGAGTGAAAAAAAAGAGGCTATTGAGAGCGAAAAGCGTCTGTTGAGTTATGCAATTGGTGCAAAGTATAGGATTTTTGCTTTTATCATAAAAATCATCGGATTGTCGGCAGGTAGCAGATTGTTGCATAAAATGTATAAAATGACACACTGAAAAGATGGATAAAATATCAATTATTATACCGGTCTACAATGTAGAAAAGTACCTGGAAAAGTGCTTGGACTCTGTTATAAACCAAACATACACCAACCTGGAAATTGTTTGCGTGAATGATGGCTCAAAGGACGGCTCTCTTGCAATTCTCGAGGAGTATGCAAGAAAAGACGGGCGTGTTAAGGTTGTTAGCCGTGAGAATCGGGGTATTTCTCGTACACGTAACGATGCACTTGATGTGGCAACGGGTGAGTGGATTATGTTTATCGACAGCGACGATTGGATTGATGACTGTACCTGTGAAAAGGCGATGGCTGCGGCAATGGAACATAATGCCGATATTGTCTCCTGGGGATATGTGAGGGAGTATAAAGATAGGCCGTTGCCTAAATTGTTTATCGCTGAAAAAAGAGTGTGGGACAAGGATATCTCCGATTTTCATCGACGTGTGGTGGGACCGGTGGGCAAGGAACTCTCTTCGCCCGATACAGTGGATGCTTGGGGTACGTCTTGTGCTAAACTGTACAGGGCTTCTTATATACAGGGTAATAATCCAGTGCGTTTTGTGGAGCTTAAAGAGATAGGTTCGTCCGAGGATGCCTTGTTCAATATACATCTTTTGGGACAGGTGAAAAAGGCTGTATATCTTCCCGAAATATGGTATCATTATAGAAAATGCATTTCGGAAACAAGCCGATATAGATGTTTGTTACCGTCTCAATGGAACAACCTCTTTACTATGATAGGCGATGAGATTGCGAGGTTGAATTTGGGCGAGGAATTCAGGGAGGCACTTCGCAACAGAATCGTTCTTGGTATAATAGGCTTGGGGTTGAATGAGCTTTCGGCACCTTGCGGGTTGTTTGGAAAGTATAAAGGAATTGACTGTTTGTTGTCTAATAGCCGTTATAGGGAGGCTGCAAAGGATTTTTCACTCGAAGAACTTCCATTGCATTGGAAAGTTTTTATAGGTGCTGCAAAATATCGATTGACACCGGTAGTTATGATGCTTCTGCTTATAATGAAAAGAATTTTGAGCAGGGGTAGAGTGGCATAGGGTGTCTGTTACTATTGTGAAATTTACTGTTACTTACCAATGAAATTATATAGTTTGTATGTAAAACGAGTATTCGATTTTGTGTTGAGTCTTGCAGCGTTGCTGCTGCTCTTCCCGTTCTTGCTGCTGGTGACAGTGGGGTTGCATTTTGCAAACAAGGGTGCTGGAGCGTTCTTTACGCAGCAGCGCCCCGGATATAAGGGAAAGATATTCAGGATATACAAGTTCAAGACTATGAACGACAAGCGCGATGCCGACGGCAATCTGCTGCCCGATGCCGAGCGCTTGACAAAGGTTGGACGCTTTGTGCGTTCCCTGTCTATTGATGAGCTTCCCCAGTTGCTCAATGTGCTCAAGGGCGAGATGTCGTTCATCGGTCCCCGTCCGTTGCTGCCGCAGTATCTGCCGCTCTACAGCAAGGAACAGGCACGCAGGCACGATGTCCGTCCCGGAATAACTGGCTGGGCGCAGTGCAACGGACGCAACGCCATCAGCTGGACACAAAAGTTCGAGCTCGACGTGTGGTACGTAGACAACTGCTCCTTCTGGCTGGATGCCAAAATTGTCTTTCTTTCGGTGTACAAGATATTTGTGCGCGAGGGAATATCGCAAGAGGGTGAGGCTACAATGGAATTTTTTAATGGAAAGAATTAGGCAATGAAAAAGCGTTACAATGTACTTATAACTTCTGCGGGTAAACGGGTGGCTCTGTTGAACGCATTCAAGGAGACGCTCGGGAAGCTGATACCCGATGCCCGTGTGTACACCACAGAACTCAATCCCTTGCTGTCGCCGGCAGGTGCTCTATCCGACGGCTGCTTCAAGGTGCCGCGTGTCACCGAGGAGGGATATATCGATTGTCTTTATGAGATATGTAAGGAAAATGAAGTGGGACTGGTGGTGCCTACGATAGACACCGAACTGCTTGTACTTGCACAGAACAGGGAGAAGTTCGTGGAAATAGGTTGCAGTGTGATTGTATCGGACTACGATTTTATCTCACTCTGCCGCGACAAGCGTAAGACAGGCGCATTTTTTGCAGCGAAAGGGATACGTGTGCCCGAGGAGAAGGACAAGGACAATCCCGTGTTCCCTATGTTCGCAAAGCCTTATGACGGCTCTCTTAGCAAGGACATTTACCTCCTGCGCTCTGTTGAGGACATTACTCCCGAGGTGCGCTCCAACCCCAAACTTATGTTTATGGAGTATATCGACAAGACAAAGTACAGCGAATATACAGTGGACCTGTATTATAATGCTCAGGGCGAGCTTATGTGCCTTGTCCCGCGTGAGCGTCTCGAGATTAGGGCGGGTGAGATAAACAAGGGTATTACGCGCAAGAACTTTGTCTGCTCTTTCCTGGCCGAAAAGCTGAAGAATATTGCGGGTGCGCGTGGCTGCATCTGCGCCCAGTTCTTCTATTGTGCCGAGAATGACGACGTGGTGGGCATTGAGATTAATCCCCGCTTCGGTGGCGGTTATCCGCTCTCATACGCAGCGGGTGCCAACTATCCCGGGTATCTCATAAGAGAGTATCTTATGGGCGAGGCTGTAGAGCCGTTCGGGGAGTGGAGCGACGCGATGCTTATGCTACGCTACGATGATGCTGTATTTGTAAAGGATTCTGCGCTATGAGGGTAGTTGTCTTCGACCTCGACGATACTTTGTACAAGGAGATTGATTATCTGCGCTCGGCGTATAGATACATTGCCGGCCAGTTGGCAGGCGATGAGGTGGAGCGCGAAGAAATCTACAGCACGCTTTACGGGGCTTACTGGGAAGGGTGCGACGCTTTTGCCGCATTGATGGAGCGCTACAACGATAAAGCTATGACAAAAGCGACATTACTCCATTGGTACCGCACCCACAAGCCGCAAATATCGTTGTGTAACGGTTGTAGGGAGTTCCTCTCGCGGCTTGTTGCAGAGGGTTGCCGCCTGGGAATAATAACCGACGGGCGCACAGTGACGCAAACAAACAAGATTGTCGCATTGGGACTTGACAGGTATATTCCGGACGAGGATATTATAATATCCGAGAGGTTCGGCAGCGAAAAGCCGTCGCCAGCGAACTATCTGCATTTTATGGATAAATACGGCGCTGAGGCACGTTTTTATTATATAGCCGACAATACGGCAAAGGATTTTATCGCTCCTAACAGGTTGGGGTGGACAACTGTTTGCTTGAAGGACAATGGGCAGAATGTTCACAAGCAGGATTTATCGCTTCCCGACGACTTCTTGCCAAAATATACGGTGGAAGAGTTTGGGGACAGTTTATTTGAATTGTTGAATTTGTAGTGTATGAAAATAGCTTTTCTTTCGAGGATATTGTTTCTCTCGGGTGTTACTACACATATAAGAGACCTTGCTCAAGGATTGATTGAGGAGGGACACACTGTGCATCTGCTCACTGCGGGCAAGCAGTTTGATAATCATAAGGGAATGGACGAACTGTATGACTCTCTCATAAGTGTTGGCGTGAGGATTGTAAACGTTGGGTATCCAAAATGCGCCGGAAAGTTGGGTTACTTGAGATACTTGAGTCTGATACCTTCTTTCTTTGAGACGTGGAGAATCTTTTTGAGAGAAAAGTATGATATTATCCACGTGCATACACCGCTGTTATCTTTTATTCCCAAATTATTGGGATACAAGTTTGTGACAACGGTACACTGTGCGCAGATGGATGTCGGCCTTTTTGAGAGAAAGCCCGATCATCAGATTGCAATAAGCAAGGAAATGTATGACGAAGGAATAACTCAGGGTTTGAACGTGAATGATATTAGCTTAGTTCACAATGGGGTCAGTCCAAAGTTCTTGACCTCGATTTCCGCGGAAAAGGTATCGGAACTGAAGGAAAAATACGCTGTTCCGAAAGAGAAGGTTGTCGTTGGCTATGTGGGTAGACTATGCCACAGAAAAGGCGTTGACATTCTGGTTAAGGCTTGCGCTGCTTTGTCGGAGCGTGGCTTGCGCGATAAGGTTCATATTGTCTTTTGTGGAAATTTTGATAATGAGGGCGAGAAAGAGTGGCTCTATGGGATAATACAGAAGGAGAAACAGTGGGACAATGTTACTTTTATACCTTTCCAGGACCCTTATCCTGTATATAAACTTTTTGATATATTTGTGCTGCCGTCGCGTCTCGAAGGATTCGGCCTTGTGTCGGTTGAGGCTATGCTCAGCGGAAACTGTTGCGTGCGCTCGAATGTTGAGGGTGCCGAGGAACAGATTGAGGACGGTGTGACGGGCTTTCTTTTCGAGAGTGACAATTATGGGCAGTTGAGCGACATTCTGGCTTCGTTGGTTGCTGACGAAGAGAAACGCTTGCGTGTAGCTGAGGCTGGACGCGAGTTTGCAAAGGAAAATTTCAGCTACAAGGTTATGTGCCGAAAGACTGTAGAGGTCTACAAAAAACTCTTAGGCTGATTGTTGCAAACAGTACTTGGATATAAACAATCCGACGGTGCGTTTACCGTCGGATTGCTTTTTATAAATCCATTCTGCTCTCAACCAGCTCCCAGTCGATAATCTCCCACAGGCGTTTCACGTGGTCGGCACGGCGGTTCTGATAGTCGAGGTAATAGGCGTGCTCCCACACGTCAATGCCGTAGAGTGCCCGTTTGCGGTGGCGTGCGGGTGTGTCGCCGTTGTAACAGCGCATAATGTCGAGCTTGCCGCGCTCGTCCTGTGCCAGCCACACCCACCCCGAGCCGAAGAGCGAGGCGCAGGCCTCCTCCATTCTCTGGCGCAGTGTGTCGAAATTGCCGAAATCGAACTTTATGGCGCTGAGCAGCGTACCCTCGGGGCGGTTGTTGGCCTTGGGGTAGGGGGTGAACTGCTCAAAATAGAGCGCGTGGTTGAGCACCTGTCCCGCGTTGTTGAGCAGCGGTCCTTCGGGCGCTCTTTCCACAATCTCGCGCAACGGCATCTTCTCGTACTCGTTGCCGTGCGAGAGGCGGTTGAGGTTGTCGACGTATGCCTGCAGATGCTTGCCGTAATGATACTCGATAGTGGTGCGGCTTATCACCGGCTCCAGCGCGTCCGAGGGGTAGAGAAGTGTGGGCATCTGATAGCCCGTCACATTGTTTCTTGTCATTGTACTCATTTCCTGTATTCTTTTGATGAATATGTTGCTGTATTGACAACAAGGTTTTTTGCCTAATGTTCGCTCGTTTGCCCAGATTTCATTATCTTCGCAGACTGCTATTGCAGCAGGCTGCTTGCCTCTTGCTGCAAACAGCTTCTAAATTTTTCCGCATAAAAGATGATTGACTACAAAGAAGAACTGAACAGCGCGCAGCTCGACGCTGTACAATATATCGACGGACCGTCGCTGGTTATTGCAGGCGCGGGTTCGGGAAAGACAAGAGTGCTTACCTACAAGATCTCCTATCTGCTTGAGCAGGGCTACGAGCCCTGGTCCATACTTGCGCTGACCTTTACCAACAAGGCTGCCAAGGAGATGAAGGAGCGTATAGCCCGGCAGGTGGGCGACCGTACCGCCTCGTATCTGTGGATGGGCACTTTCCACTCGATATTCTCAAAGATATTGCGCCGAGAGGCTCATCTGCTTGGCTACGACCCCAATTTTACAATATACGACCAGGCCGACTCGCGCAGCCTTGTAAAATCAATCATCAAGGAGATGCAGCTCGACGAGAAAATATACAAGCCCAATGTGGTGGCCGAGCGAATATCGTCGGCAAAGAGCAGGCTCATAATGCCGCAGGATTATGCACGCGACGGCGGGCTGCTGAACGACGACCAGCGGGCACGTATCCCCTCTACCGCTCAGATATACGGAAAGTATGCGGCGCGTTGCCTGCAGGCCAATGCAATGGACTTTGACGACCTGCTTGTGAACACCTACCGCCTCTTCAACGAGTATCCCGAGGTGTGCGAGAAGTATGTGCGCCAGTTCAGGTATGTCCTTGTCGATGAGTTTCAGGATACAAACTACGTACAGGGCTGCATTGTGTGGCAACTGACGCAGGCGCGCCGTGCTATATGCGTGGTGGGCGACGATGCACAGAGCATCTACTCGTTTCGTGGTGCCAATATAGGCAATATCCTGGGCTTCAAGCAGCGTTACGGCGATGCTGCGATATTCAAGCTGGAGCAGAATTACCGCTCTACACAGATGATTGTGAACGCAGCCAACAGCCTCATTGAGAAGAACAGCGAACAGATAAAGAAGAATGTATTCTCGGAGCGCAGCCAGGGCGAGCCGCTTGCTGTGTGTCCCGCATACTCCGACTACGAGGAGGTGGAGATTGTTGCCAACCGCATAGCCCACTTGCGTCGCACCGCAGGGCTGCAATATAAGGATTTTGCAATCCTCTACCGCACCAACGCGCAGTCGCGTATATTCGAGGAGGCTTTCCGCAAGCGTGCCTATCCCTACCGTATCTACGGCGGACTCTCTTTTTACCAAAGAAAGGAGATAAAGGATACAATTGCCTATTTCCGCTTGGTTTGCAATGTGCGCGACGAGGAGGCGCTGCGCCGCACCGTCAACTATCCTCCGCGAGGCATCGGTGACACTACGCTGCAAAAGGTAAAGGAGCTGTCGGCAACGCTGGAGATGAGTATGTGGCACATTCTTTCGCAGCCACTTGTCTATGGGCTCAAGGTAAATAAAGGAACGGTGGAAAAGCTCACCTCTTTCAGCACTATGATTGAGGAGTTCGCACAGATGTCGCAGACTACCGATGCTCTCACCACTGCCCGTGAGATTGTACGGCGTTCGGGCCTGTGGGCCGATGTCTTCACGGGAAATACCGTTGAGGACAAGAGCCGTCAGGAGAATATGCAAGAGCTTATGAACGCCATAAGCGACTTTGTGGACACACGGCGCGAGGAGGGCGACAGCAACGACAAACTGATAGATTACATAAACAGTGTGCAGCTACTCACCGACCAGGACAGCGAGGGTGAGGGCAGCGACGACCATATAACCCTTATGACCGTCCA
>JAFYSC010000025.1 GCA_017546635.1 Bacteroidaceae bacterium
CACACTCAAAGAGAAGAACAAAGCGTTTGTTCAATGTGAATTTGTTTACCAAAAAGTTCTTCTACGTTGAAGAAGATTGTTGGATTCAGTTGCGCGTGAGTGCAGCGGGGTTAAAAATTATCAACCGAGTAGGTCTCGATGCAGCGCTCAAGGCAGCTGTAGGCAAGGGATACATTGCTTGGGAGGAAATTAAAGTACTCTATTAAAATTAAGGAGGTAAAGTAATTATGGCTAAGAAGGTTAAAGGAAACCGCGTTCAGGTAATCCTCGAATGCACAGAGCAAAAAGGCAGTGGCGTTCCCGGTATGTCTCGTTACATTACAACGAAGAATCGTAAGAACACTACAGAGCGTTTGGAGTTGAAGAAATACAACCCCTATTTGAAGAAAGTTACTGTTCACAAAGAAATAAAGTAATAAGAAATGGCTAAGAAAGCAGTCGCAACTCTCCAGACAGGTGAAAGAGAGAAGTTCGTAAAGGTTATCAAGATGGTAAAATCGCCCAAGACAGGTGCATATATGTTTGCAGAGGAGATTCTTCCCCAGTCTAAGGCTGATGAGTGTTTGAAGAAGTAATAAGTCGTTAAGACTATATTGTATAAAGCGTCGGATATAGGTCCGATGCTTTTTTTTATTTTATTGCCGGAATGGGAAGTATATATAAAGTAGATTGGCTCAGTAGAAAAAAGGTGTGGATATTTTTGGTTAATCCGGCTTTTCTCCTTTATACTTTGCAGCAATATTCTACCGCCTATTGTTATTTCGTAGAACAAAGGCTCTGCGCACCAATGAACAGCCGAATGATTTTCATCTGTTTCAACAGGTAATTCTTAGTCCAGCTGCACGCCGAAAGAAATTCAATTGTGGGTAGGCTGTTTTAAGGAAAGAGTGTGAGGATGGTCCAACCGCTAGTTAGACGCGCGCAGCGTGGCTAACTGAGGGCGTTCCGCAACACCCTTAAAACAGCCGTAAGCCGCAATGGCAAGCAAGTGCCCGACCGAGTGAACGCATTCCTGCGTCACGAGCAAAGGGAATTTGCGACAATTTCTTTTGTGCAAGGTTTTTTGTTTCTTTTTTTCGCAAAAAAAGAAAACAGAAGAAAACTCAACAATGAGAGAATAGCCGGGGAACAACACCGAGAAAGTGGCAGAAAGAGTTTTCCGCACTAAATTTCTACTAAGCCGGTAGATTCGGTACCGCCTATGTATCGACATCTGTTTTGCCGTTAACAATCGAACGCTCTTATTCTCTCCTTGATTTTGTGTATGGATTGTAGTTTGCCGATAAATGACTATTTTTGCCCGAGAATATTAAGAAACTGTTTAAATTTCTAAAAATTATTTTCTTATAGAGGCTGATTGTTTCGCCGTTTTTTATATTAAAAAATGTCTGTTTATTTGCTCTATAAAAACTTGGCGATATAAATTTAAACAGCTTCTAAGATAGTGCTATATTATTATGGAAAATGAAACTCTTATAGAAAAAGCTGTGCGCATAGCTACACGGGTACACTGTAGACAAGTGAACAAGAGCGGTGCGCCCTATATAGGACATCCGTTGCGTGTAATGGAGATGGGCCGTAATGAGGATGAGTGTATCCTGGGTGTGCTGCACGATGTCGTCGAGGATGGTGCAACCTCTTTTGAGGATTTGCTTGCCGAAGGATTTCCTCCCCATATTATTGACGCTCTAAGATGTATTACGAAGTTATCGCCCGATGAGCCGTACGATAAGTTTATTGCACGTGTAAAGAGGAATCCCCTTGCTGTGGCTGTGAAGTTGAACGACCTTACCGACAATATGGATATACGCCGTTTGCCTTATCTTTCCGATAAGGATATAAAGCGGCTTAAACGCTATCTTAAGGCGTACAAGCGTCTTAAGGGTATACCTGTATATTCGGTTGAGGCTACCAGGATGGACTATCCCAATGCTTACAACCAATGGAGCGGCGAGGATGATGCTCTTTTGGCAAGACTTGTAGCAGAGGGAGTATCTCTCGATGAACTATCGGTGCGTTTTGGGCGCAAAAGGAGTGCCATCCAGGTGCGTATGAAGAAGCTTTGTATAGGGTGAATGTCGCTGTGATGCAATTTTCTATGTGCCTGTATGTGCATTAAATTCTATAAGTAAAGAGAAAATGTCGCTTTTTCTTTTTTCTGAGTAGCTTTTGCATTATCTTCGCGTAATAAGAATCAATAAAACAGATATATATGAGTCAGATTGTATCGCCGTCGTTGTTGTCGGCTAACTTCGGAAATTTGCAGCAGGACCTTGATATGATTAACAACAGCAACGCCGATTGGCTGCACATTGATATTATGGACGGGGTGTTCGTTCCAAATATCTCGTTCGGTCCTCCTGTGTTGCAGTATGTGGCAAAATTGTGCAACAAGCCTCTCGATGTACATCTGATGGTGGTGAATCCAATGAATTATCTCGATGCGGTAAAGGCACTCGGTGCAAGAATTATGAATATCCATTACGAGGCCGAGACTCATCTTCACCGTGCGATAATGCAGATAAAGGATGCTGGAATGATGGCTGGCGTTACGCTGAATCCGTCTACTCCCGTTGTGATGCTCAAGGATATTATTGCCGACCTCGACCTTGTGTTGCTGATGAGTGTCAATCCGGGCTTTGGAGGTCAGAAATTCATAGCGCATACTGTTGACAAGGTGCGCGAGTTGCGCGAACTTATTGATGCGACAGGTTCAAAGGCTGTCATCGAGGTTGACGGCGGTGTAAATGTGGAGACAGGAAAACTGCTTGCCGAGGCTGGTGCCGATGCTCTTGTTGCGGGCAATGCGGTGTTCAAGGCTGACGACCCCCAGGCTGTCATTGACGCTCTGCGTGCATTGTGATTGGCGGCATTCCTTTATTATCGGCTATCGTGTGCCGGATAGTGTAAGAACTCTCTCTGCAGTAGCAGACGGGGATATCATACTTTTTTATAGTGCAGCGTTTCTTCAAGAATAACCCTATGCTGATATTGGCGTTCCCACTTATGGTGGGAATTGCTGTTTCGTGGCTTTGTGGCATACATATGTTTGCGGCAATGCTGTTGCTTGCGTTGTCGGCTGTTGCAATGACTGTCGCCCTGTTGTGGCAGAGTGGTGCGCGCTGGTTGTTCGGGTCGACGCTCATAGTGGCATTCTTTGCGTTGGGCGTCTTTTCGGAGACGATTGACCGCAGGCAGTTCGAACTGCAGTGGAGTGGGGCAAAGGGGTGCTACGAGGCTGTGCTGCTCGAGGCTCCTCACGTTGGCGGAAAGGCAACGCGTGTAAGGGCTGTAGCCACGCGTCTGGGGCGCGACTCTATCCGCGGGGCGCGGCGCGAGGGCGTTGTCTACCTTTATTTTGAAAACAGCGTGGAACTTGAGTCCTTGACGGTTGGCAATAGGCTTTATTTCGAAGGCAAGGTGCAACCTCCGCGCAATGCGGGCAACCCTGCCGAGTTCGACACAGAGCACTATATGTATGTTCAGGGAGTTACAGGCACAGCCTATTTGGCACGAAGAGGGTGGAGGCTGCGCAAGGATGCTCCTCTAACGCTGCCGATGCGCGCAATGCTGTTGCGCGAGAAGGTGGTTGCCCTTTACTCTTCGTTGGACATCGCGCCCGAGTCGCAGGCGATACTCTCGGCGCTTACTGTAGGCGAGAAACGCGACCTTTCAAAAGGGGTGCGCAACCTCTACGCTGCTGTGGGAGCGAGTCACGTGCTTGCCCTCTCGGGACTTCATTTGGGAATATTGTATATGGTGCTTACCCTGCTGTTCCCAGTAGGTGGCAGCAGGCTGTTGAGGGCATTGCGCGAGGGGGTGATTCTTGTGGTGCTATGGGGCTTTGCGGCTGTTGCGGGGTTTGCCCCGTCGGTTGTGCGTGCAGCGTTGCTCTTTACTCTAATGTCTGTCTCCCGTTGTATGCAACGCGACGGCAGCTCAATGAATTCTTTGGCTTTTGCTGCGTTGGTGATGCTTGTAATCAATCCCCGCTGGCTTTTCGATGTGGGCTTCCAACTGTCGTTCTCTGCCGTGTTTTCTATCCTGCTTCTTGTCCCGCGGCTCGATAATCTGCTGTGTGCGCACAGGTGGGGAACTGTTTATCGCTATGTTGCAGGGATAATATCCGTGTCAATGGCTGCGCAGATAGGTACGTTGCCTCTTGTGTGGTACTATTTCGGTGCTTTTCCGCTATATTTCCTTGTGACGAATTTCGTTGTAGTGCCGTCGGCTTTTGCCGTTATGCTGCTGGCTGTGCTGCTGCTATTGTTCTGTCCCATAGAGCTTGTGAGGAACGGCATTGCCGTTGTTCTCGATAATCTGATCTCGGTTGTAAATTTTCTTTTACGGCAGATAGAATCTCTCCCTTCGTCGTCGGTGGAGCTGCCGTACATTGATGCGTGGGGCGCGTATGCCGTTGCTGTAGCTCTAATTGCTGTGCTGTATGCTGTGGCCAGCCGCAGATGGCGCTTTATTGCTGTTGCTGCGGCGGCAGTATTGCCGTTGGCAGGCCGTCTGCTGTATGTCTCGCACCGCAACGTAGAGCCGCATATAATCTTTTACAACAGCAAGGGCTTTTCGGCTATGCAGATTGTCGCTTCGCGCAGTTGTTCCTATCTTGTAAGCAGTTATCCGCAGATGGAGGTCGATGTGCAGTATATTGCAGAGCCATATTGGAGGCGTGAGCAAATGGACGAGCCTCGTCTGCTGCCTTACTGCTGTTACAGTAATTATTCCGATGGGAATGTGGCTCTTGAGCGCGGTCTTGTAACGTTTGCCGGACGCAGGGTAAAGGTCGTTTCCGACGAGGAGTGGAATGGTGCTACTCTGATGCAGCCTGTAGATTGCATTTTGTTGTGCCGTGGTTTTTCGGGCAGTATAAAGGAACTTCTTGTGCGTTACCCCTCAAAGTTCATTATTATGGACGCAACGCTCTATGCGGGTAGCATTATGAGAATACAGCGTGAATGCCGGCAGCTGGGTGTGCGCTGCATAAATCTTCGGGAGACTGGCGCACGTAAATTGCTTGTGAATGGCGGGGGAGTGAGGCTTGTTCCAGTTGAATGATTCCGGTTGTACAATATTGATAAAAACCGGTGCGCAGGGATAAAAAAGGCAATTACTCAACTGTTTTTTCGTTTTATATAGTTATCTTCGCATATTAAACCACAAAACTATGTTCGACTTAAAGATAGATACCGAAAAGATAGATGCAATAAGAGAAATTATTGCCAAAGGGGATAATTTCGCGGTTCTTGTACATACCAATCCCGATGGTGATGCGATTGGTTCGTCAACTGCGCTTGCCCATTATTTGCGCAAGATGGGGAAGGTGGCAAATGTCATTGTTCCCAATGCTTTCCCCGATTTCCTTATGTGGCTTCCATCTGCCAGTGAGATAGCCGTTTATGACAGTGATAAGGAACGGTGTGATGCGCTTCTGAAAGATGCCGATGCGATATTCTGCCTCGATTTCAATTCGCTCTCACGTATTGATGCGATGGCCGATGTCGTTGCTTCTCTTGATGCAAGGCGCGTGCTGATAGACCATCATCTTAATCCCGACGACTGTTTCGATGTCAAGGTTTCCGAGACAAAGGCGTGCTCGACAGCCGAGCTTGTCTATAGGGTGGTTGAGATGCTCGGTCCGGCCGAGGCGCTGGATGTTGCTTTTGCCGAGGCTGTATATACTGGTATGATGACAGATACCGGTAATTTTGCATACGCGTCGAACCGTAAGGATATATATCAGATTATTGCCAATCTGATGCAGACTGGAATCGACAAGGATATTATCTACCGCAGAGTATTCTACAACTACTCGGTGAACAGAATGAAACTTCTGGGATTTGCAATGTATGACAAACTCAAAGTATATCCGTCGAGCAATGCGGCGCTGCTCACTCTTACCTATAAGGAGATGCGCCGTTTCTGTGTTGCGAAGGGCGATACAGAGGGGCTTGTGAATATGCCTCTGCAGATAAAGGGAGTGCGTTTCTCGTGTATGATGCGTGAGGAACTGCCCGGAAAGATAAACGTCTCATTGCGCAGTGTCGATGACTTTCCTTGCAATAAGGTGGCTGCCGAGTTCTTTGGTGGTGGAGGGCACTTGAACGCTTCGGGTGGCGAGGTCTATGGTACAATGGAGTATGCAGTAGAGCGTTTCAAGGCGGTGCTGGCAAAGTATAAAGAGGAATTGACACGCTAAGAAGCTGTTTAAATTCATATCGTTAATTTTTTTTTAGGTCAAAAATAGTGCCAACGAGCAAAACGCAAGTTTACTTGCTGTTTTTCGGCGAGTGCAGCCTATTTTGGCGCAATACAAGATTGGAACGTTTTATTATTTCCCGAGGGCGCGTAGCGGGCTACGTAACCGGGAGAAAGAAGAAAACTGGCAATTTTGAACATAAAAAACAACGAAATAACGGCTTTCAATATAGTAAAAACTTTTTTTAGGAATTTAAACAGCTTCTAAATATATAAAATCTGTTATTTGCGATTAAATATATTGTGTGTGCCACATTTTTTTGCACAAACTTTTTGTATCTTCGCAAGAAATATTTATTTTGCACAAATAGAGCGTAAAGAAAGATAGAGAAGATGAAAAGTAAATGGATTTTAATGGCATTGTTGCCTCTTTTTGCAATCCTGTTCGGGGCTTGTGATGATGAGAAGACATATTCGGATATGAAAAACGCAGAGCGCGGTGCCGTGAAGAGTTTTATAAAGGAACAGGGCATAAATGTGATTTCCTTTAAGGACTTTATTGCGCAGGATTCTGTGACAGACATAGAAAATAATGAGTATGTGCTTATAGACGATGTATATATGCAGATTGTACGTAATCCCAGGAATTTGGACAACGCAAGACAGATGCGCGACGGTGAGACGCTCAATATCCTGGCACGTTTCGTGGAGTACAATATCCAGAGCGGTGACACTATCATCGGTAACCTCTACGATTCGGACAACCCCGAGGTGATGAGGATTACATATGACAGTGGTTCTTACTCGGGAACATTTACTGCAGGATATATGAGTTCATATTATGGAAATGCAGTTCCCACAGGATGGTTGACTCCTTTCCCCTATATTTGGCTCACCCGCAGTGCAAAGAATATCGCAAAGGTTAATTTGATTGTTCCGCATACAAAAGGTACATCTACAGCGGCTTCGTATGTCTATCCCTGTTACTATCAGATAACATTCCAGCCCGACAGCAATTTCCAACCGTAACTGACTATCATCAAATAATACATTTATGACACTTATTAAATCAATTTCAGGTATTAGAGGTACAATCGGTGGACACGCCGACGAAGGACTCACTCCTCTTGATGTTGTAAAATTGACATCGGCGTATGCTGCGCTGATACGTAAGACAACTACAAAGACATCGAACAAGATTGTAGTAGGCCGCGACGCGCGTCTTTCTGGTTCAATGGTAAACCACATTGTTTGCGGTACTCTTATGGGTATGGGCTTCGATGTAGTGGATATAGGTCTTGCATCTACTCCCACAACCGAGCTTGCAGTGACAATGGAGGGTGCTTGCGGAGGTATCATCCTTACAGCAAGCCACAATCCCCGTCAATGGAACGCGCTCAAGCTTCTCAATGAGAATGGCGAGTTCCTGAATGCAGCCGAGGGTAAGGAGGTGCTTCGCATTGCCGAGGCCGAGGAGTTCGATTATGCCGATGTAGAGACACTCGGTAAGTATCGCCTCGACGAGACATACAACCAGAAGCATATCGATGCTGTACTCGCTCTTCCCCTTGTCGACACTGAGGCTATCCGCAAGGCTGGATTCAAGGTTGCTATCGACTGTGTGAACTCTGTAGGTGGTGTTATTCTTCCTATGTTGCTCGAGCAGCTTGGCGTTCAGAGTGTGGAGAAGCTCTACTGCGAGCCCACTGGTGACTTCCAGCACAACCCCGAGCCCCTTGCAAAGAACCTGACAGACATTATGGGGCTTATGGCTAAGGGTGGCAATGATGTTGCATTTGTTGTTGACCCCGACGTTGACCGCCTTGCCATCATCTGCGAGAATGGCGAGATGTACGGCGAGGAGTACACACTTGTGACTGTTGCCGACTATGTCCTCAAGCATACTCCCGGTAACACTGTATCTAACCTCTCTTCGACACGTGCTTTGCGTGACGTTACAAATGCTCGTGGCGGCAAATATGCTGCATCGGCAGTAGGTGAGGTTAATGTGGTAACCAAAATGAAGGAGACTGGCGCTGTGATTGGCGGTGAGGGTAACGGTGGTGTCATCTATCCCGAGTCGCACTACGGACGTGATGCTCTTGTGGGTATCGGTCTTTTCCTCAGCCACTTGGCACACGAGGGTAAGAAGGTGAGCGAGCTCCGTGCTACTTATCCTGCTTACTTTATGGGCAAGAACCGTATCGACTTGCAGCCCGGTACCGATGTTGACGCTATCCTCCTCAAGCTTAAGGAGCTTTATGCAGGAAAGGCCGAGATTAACGATATCGACGGTGTTAAGCTCGACTTCGAGAATACTTGGGTACACTTGCGCAAGAGTAACACAGAGCCCATTATCCGTATCTATTCTGAGGGTCCCACACAGGAGGCTGCCGATGCAATAGGTGAGGAGATTATCAAGGTTGCTCAGACTCTGATGTAATATATACCTTATATATTAATATATAGGCGACGTTCCTTTAGTGGAGCGTCGCCTTTTTTTTATTGTTGACTCTAAATAGCGAAAGTCATAGACTGCAATCAAATAGTGAATATCTAATTGTGGCGCAAGATGAAATTACGCTATATATGCCACTGGATTTAAGAATCTTTATTCAATCGGAATCTGAATGATAGACAGCCACTGTTCGGGGTTGTCTTGATTCCATACACCGTCAATGTAACATATGCGCGGGTGTCCGGCAATCTTATATCCCTGTTTTTCTATATAACTGAATGCTTCGGTGTACGATTCGTGAAATTGCTCGTATGGTCCTATATGTTTCATACATAGAGCCTTCTCTACGGCTGGTAGGCGTTTGAACTGTATGATGCCACTATCCTGGCCCATCTCTTCTACCTGCTCGCAATACTCAATGTCAATGTTCCCGGTACTGTACTCCTGATTGTGTTCTATGGTAAAGCAGTAGCCGGGTGGTGGGCACTTGCAGCCAAGACGTTGCATCTCTGGGCCAATCTTATTCACACAAAGCATTCCCAACGTGCTGTAGTCGGGTATTATTTCTCGATGACTTGCCACGATGATTTCGGGCAATGATTTAATACTGAATTTCTCCATTGTGTTAATTTGTTTGTGAGAGTCCAGCCATTTGAGCAGTAGGTTACGGCGTTCCATCAGTAATTGCAGTTGCCGCTCTGTTGCCTCAATTTTTTTAGTCAGTTGGTCGATGCTTGGCTTCTGCGCACCATCTTCTAGCACCTCCTTGATTTCTTCGAGTGTGAAACCTTGTCTCTGGAGTCCGCGAATAGTGTTGAGACGTTGCATCTGCTTTATACTATAATAGCGATAGCCCGTCCATTCGTCCACTTCATCGGGCAGGAGTAATCCTCTCTGCTCGTAGTGGCGCAAGGTCTTTACCGTTACCTGCATCATCTTTGAGAACTCTCCGATTTTTAATTTTGTTTTGTTACTCATTATCGTACGATTTATTTGCTAGCGAGTACAAAATTAATATATGCCTTTAGGGACGAGTCAAGAGAAAAATGAAATATTTTTTGAAAAACTAGCGTTTGAAAAGGTTTTTACCCGAAATTTGTATCTCATCAGGAGTGTCGTTCTTTGGGCTCAGTAGAAAAAAGGTGTGGGTAATTTGCTTATATTAATGGAACACCATATAATTTTATCTGTTTAAGCAGGTAATTTTCAGACCAACTGCACGCCGAAAAGAAATTCAATTGCGGGTAG
>JAFYSC010000026.1 GCA_017546635.1 Bacteroidaceae bacterium
TCCCGTTCCACATTCCTTTAAGCATCTCGCGTTGGAAACGTTCCTCGGCATATTGTATATTCAGGATTTTGCTTGCCGGCAGTACTTTAAGATATAATAAGGTGTACTCTTTTTCCAGTTCTGCTATCTTTACTCTTGTATCGGCAAGCTTGTTTACATTTGCAGCACACTCTTCCTCGCTTTGGGTGGCGTTGTGCTTGGGATTGGATTTGTTGCGCAAATCTTTGTTCAATTCCCGTTTTTTCTTCTGGAGTTCAAAGAAGAGGGGGAAAAATGCATCGGCCTCTTCGGGTGTAAGCTTGGCGTGCATTGTTATGAATGTTTTCTGCTGCTCCTGGAACTCCTGGTGCGAGAACATTTTCTTTCCGTTTCTCCCGTTGTGCTCCTGTGCGGTGGCTGCCAACGCTGTGCAAAGCAGCATAAGTAGTATTTGTATTGTCCTTTTCATATATCTTTTTATATGTCGTTGGATGTAAGATAGGTGTAGAAAGTGTAGTCGTCAATGGGGTAGCTGTCGAGGAGGTCGTCGATGTATTCGTTGCTGTATTCCTCGGCATGTGTATATAATGGCCTGTCATAAAGGCTGTTTATATATAGAGCTCCACATATTATGAATATGGCAGATATTGCTGCTGCATATTTCAATTGGGCGGGCAAACGGAATATGGGCCGTGTCTTTGACGGCTTGCGTTCTATTTGTTCCATTATCGTATTGTGGAACTGCTCGAAGTATCCTTCCGGTACACTAAAATGATTCCTCTTATTCATTCCGTAAATTTCTTTCTTCTATCTAATTTGACTTTTGTGCGCAACAAAAGTTTAATCTTTGCTTGTAATATATTCTTCGACTTTTTTTGCTGCTATGTGGTACGATGCTTTGAGTGCTCCGGTACTTGTCCCGAGTATCTGTGATATCTCCTCGTACTTCATGTCGTTGAAATAGCGCATATTGAATACCAGGCGCTGTTTCTCGGGGAGGCTGTTTATCGCTTCGTGCAACAGTGCGTCAGCGTGGTTGCCATTGAACAGCGGGTCGCATTCCAGCTCGTGTGCAATCTTTCCTTCGTCGCTGTTAAGGGATACTGTCTCAATGCGCTTATGGCTCAGGTGTGTGAGTGTCTCGTTGGTGGCTATACGGTATAGCCAGGTTGATATTTGTGAGTCCCCGCGAAAATTGTCTATGTTGTTCCACGCCTTTATGAATGTGTTCTGCAGTATGTCGTTGCTGTCTTCGTGTGTGAATACCATACGCCGTATATGCCAGTACAGCTGTTCGCTGTATGCCCTTACAGCAAGCGAGAAGGCTGCTGTCTGTGTAGCAGGGTCGCGCAGCTTTTCAATTATGCTGCGCTCGTCGCAGTTGTTGGGTGGCTTTGTCATTTGTCGTTTATGGTTGTATGTTTTCTTAGACTCTTCTTGTTGTCTATAGTTTAATTGCTCTGTTTGATGGTGGTTGTCCCTGATGTGTGCCCTCAGGTTACTATGAAGCATTTTTTCTCGTCGGCCAGCCAGGTTTCGGGAAATATGCTGCGTGCTTCGTCAAGCAGTTGTGTCTCGTCGGTGTACCGCGATGAAAAGTGTCCTATTACAAGCCCCTTTGCATTGGCTTCCTTTGCTATTGTGGCGGCTTGTCTGGCTGTGCTGTGGTGCGTGTATGCGGCACGTTCCTTCATATCATCGGCAAATGTGGCCTCGTGGTAGAGCAGGTTGCACCCTTCTATCAGAGGTATGTTTTGCGGGCAGGGCAGGGTGTCACTGCAATATGCGTAGCTGCGCGACGGGTCGGCGTCGCTTGTAAGGTTTCTGTTGGGTATAATGTTGCCTTCGGGAGTCGTAAAATCGGCTCCTTCCTTTATTGCCTTACGCATATAATGGGGTATCCTGTAAAATTCAATGACATCGCCTTTCAGATGGCGGGGCTTGGGCTTCTCCTTGAAGAGGAATCCACAACAGGGGATGCGGTGCTTCTGCGGCAGGGTTTCTACTGTAATAACCTTGTCTTCGTATATGACGCTGTTCTTCGACGGGTCTATGGTATGGAAATGTACTTTGTATGCAAGCTCTTTACAAAAGAACTCCAGCTGCGGTAGCATTAGCTCCTCCATTGGTGAGGGGGCGTATATGTGCAAGGGGGTCTTGCGTCCCAATAGTCCGAATGAGGATATCAAGCCAATCAGTCCGAAACAATGGTCTCCGTGCAGGTGCGATATGAAAATGTGGTCGATAAAGGAGAAATGTACGTGCGATTTTCTCAATTGCAACTGTGTTCCCTCGCCGCAGTCTATCATAAATTGCCTGTTCCCTATGCGTACTATTTGTGTGCTGGCATTGTGCCGTGTAGTGGGAAGTGCAGAGCCGCATCCTAATATGTGTACTTCGAATGGTTCCATTGTTGTGCAGTTGCCTTTCGGCTGGTTGTTCTTGTTATATATAGAGTAAAAAGTTCCTTGTCGGCAGGCTTTATTATGGGCGCATTCTCCTTGGTGCCGTGCGTCCTCTTGTCTCTGGAGGAGACGGCGCTGTCCAATATGGCCGTTTATGGCTGCCTGTAGCTTTTTGTTGCTATATGCAAATATACGAATAAGCGAGCGAGAAATATCAAGTTTACTTGAATATTTTTCACAGCGAGCGCAAGTATATTCGAGGCTTATCTCAAATATACGAATAAGCGAGCGAGAAATATCAAGTTTACTTGAATATTTTTTACAGCGAGCGAGAGTATCTTCGAGCGTTAGCTCAAATATAGGAATTTTATTTTTGGGTGTTGCAATTGTTTGGCCGAAATAATTGTTATCTTAGCGCCGGTTTTCGGATATTTTATGTATTGTTCTCTGTTTGTAGTTTATCGGTGAGCTCTTGTAGGATATATTTTTATTTTTCGATACCTTCTATAAATTAAGGTTATGGCTATTATTAAAGAAGTACGTGGCTTAGTGCCCAAGATTGGTGATAATTGTTTTCTTGCCGAAACTGCAGCTGTTATCGGTGACGTTACTATTGGCAGCGATTGCTCTATATGGTACGGAACGGTGCTCCGTGGCGATGTAAATACCATTACGGTCGGCAACAGGGTGAACATACAGGATGGAGCAGTAATCCATACTCTGTACAAACGTTCTGTGACAGTCATTGGCAATAATGTTTCCATTGGGCACAATGCGACAATACACGGTGCGACCATTGAGGACAACTGTCTTATAGGTATGGGTGCTACTGTTCTCGATAATGCGGTTGTCGAAAGTGGGGCTATCATTGCAGCCAATGCCCTTGTGACAGCTGGAACA
>JAFYSC010000027.1 GCA_017546635.1 Bacteroidaceae bacterium
AAAGAGTTATTGTCCGCGCCTTTTTTCTACTGAGCCGGAATATAGCATAGCATTGTTGTCTTTTTTAATATTGCAAGCCTTATAATTGCATATTTTTATCGACTGTCGTTAAAATAGGGACTTGGAATTAAAACAGAGTGCTCGACCGCTGTTATACAGCAGCCGAGCACTCTGTTTTTTGCTTATTAGATTTTTATCGGACACCAATAATTTGTATATGCACCCCATCACTCTTCTGTTGCCTGGGGAGCAATGAGCTTATATCCTTTTCCGTGAATATTTATGATCTCGATTGAAGGATCGGCCTTAAGATGCTTGCGCAGCTTGGTTATATACACATCCATACTTCTTGCATTGAAGTAGTTGTCATCTATCCAGATAGTCTTCAACGCAAAATCGCGCTGCAGGATTTCATTGGCGTGCGCACACAACAGACCCAGCAACTCCGACTCCTTTGTAGTAAGCTTGGTCTGTTCACCGTCTATTGTAAGAATCTGCTTCTGTGTATCGAACTGGAAACGTCCAATCCTATACATAGTATTCTCCTTGCTTTTCTTTCCGCATACTCGGCGGAGCACCGCTTCTATACGGAACACCAGCTCCTCCATACTGAAAGGCTTTGTTATATAGTCATCGGCACCAATCTTGAAGCCCTCGAGAATATCCTCCTTAAGCGCTTTTGCAGTAAGGAATATGATAGGTACTTCGGTATTGACAGCACGTATATCCTGCGCAAGGGTAAAACCGTCCTTTATAGGCATCATAACATCAAGCACGCATATATCGAACTTGCCCTTGATAAAGGCATTGTATCCGGCTTCACCGTCGGCACACAGCTCGGCACGGTAACCTTTAGCCTGAAGATACTCTCTGAGAAGCATACCCAGATTCTCATCATCCTCGCATAGCAAAATACTTTGTTTCTCCTCCATAATTCATTATTTTAAAGGTAATACAATTACAAATGTTGTTCCCACACCGAGTTCACTCTCGGCACGTATTGTTCCGCCGTGAGCCTGGATAATCTGCTTGACATAGGCCAATCCCAATCCGAATCCTTTCACATCGTGAACGTTACCCGTATGCACACGGTAGAACTTATCGAATATTTTCTTCAAATCGTCTTTGGCTATTCCTATTCCGTTGTCGGTAAGGGTCATCACAAAACGGCCATTCTCATTCTTTGTAGAGAGTGTCAGATTCAACGGTTCATCGCGCTTCTTGTATTTGAGTGCATTGTCCATCAGGTTGAATATGACATTGGTGAAATGCATCTCGTCGACAAATACATAAGGATCATCGGCCTCGGGCAACCAATCGATACGGCCGCCGCTCTGCTCTACTTTCACGTTGAACGTATTTATTACACCTGCAAGCAGGTCGTGAGCATCAAGTTCCTTCATCTTCAGAGCCGCCGTGCTGCGGTCCTCGAACATCGACATCTGGAGAACCTTGTCTACCTGGAAGCGCAAACGCTTTGTTTCACCAGCTATCACTCCCGAGAGACGACCGAACATTTCGGGTGACTTCGCAACCGTCTGGTCCTGCAACATTTGGGCTGCAAGCGAGATTGTCGAAATTGGAGTCTTGAACTCGTGAGTCATATTGTTTATAAAGTCATTTTTAATCTCCGTAAGCTTCTTTTGTCTCACTATCATATACAATGTTATGACAAATGTCACAAGCAGCACAAGTGTAAAGAGTATAGAAGGAATCATAAATTTAACCGAACTGTAAAGATATTTGTTCAGCAAATCTATAGGAAAATTCAGCTCCAGCACACCCATACGCGTAGGGGGGTCGTTCTTGAAGATAAGCTCCTTATATGTATTCTTGGCAGAACTCTTTATAAAGTCGGAACATTTATAGACCTCGCGTCCGTCTCCTGACAGCACGCGGAAATGATATTCAATATCTATCCCGTTGCTCTGCAGTTCCGATTTTATATTCTGGTCAAGTTTCTGAAAATCGATTCTGTTCTGCAACGGCTTTTCACTTGCGCTGTATATCATATTATATACAACCTCGTCGAGCAATGCCCTCTGGTACTGGTAACGGCGTCGGAGCACATCTATCGCCAGCTTCTGCTGTTCCTTCATAGAGAGCTGCCCCCTGTTGCCCGACTGCTTGAATTTTGGCACAGATATGGAGGTATTCACCTTTGTACTGCTCTCTACCGTAACACCATTATTTATCATATAATGATGCTCCATTGTCACAAAGCCATCCTTTATGCTGGAGTAATGTATATTTTGCTGGATATCCTTTGTAAGGTAATACCTTGTCTCTTCCAGCTCAAGATTATACGCCGCCTGGTAGAGACTACGTCTTACGCCCTCTTCGAAATGCTGACGGCGCATACGCACCATTGCATCGATGTAACTCACCTGCATATAGATGAGTCCCATACAGCATACCGCCATCACCAATCCTACAAACCAAATTACAGTCTTTTTCATATCGTAAAGATATACACATCATTCAAATAAAAGGCATATTTGCCCAAGCAATTAAAGAAAGTTTTTATTTTTTAACAGAATAAATTATTTTAGTTAATAATTTATCAACTACAACCCCACAAAAAAGGCATATATTGCTAAAACAGCCATTTATTTAACCAAATAAAAAATTATTGGAGTCCGATAAAACGTACACCGATGGTTAGACGCGCGTAGCGTGGCTGACTAGCGGTTAAACATACCTCACACTATTTCCTTAAAATCGCCTACCCGCAATTGAATTTCTTTTCGACGTGCAGTCGGTCTGAAAAATACCTGCTTAACAGATAAAATTATATGGTGTTCCATTGGTATAAGCAAGTTACCCACACCTTTTTTCTACTGAGCCAAAAAATGTTTTATCGGACACCTATAATAAAAAATAGGGGACGACATAATCGCCCCCTATACATTATAACAAAACAATATTACTCCTCGTCCTTGACCGCGAGCTCGGCAACAAGCTTGTTCTGAACATCAGTGGGCACAAGTTCGTATGTCGAAGGCGACATAATGAACGATGCACGTCCACCGGTGAGCGAGCTGA
>JAFYSC010000028.1 GCA_017546635.1 Bacteroidaceae bacterium
GGGTATTTGTATATTCTTTTATCCCTATTGATACCGGTAGTTGCGGTAATTTTCATTTGGCAATTATATGACAGCAATGAGGAGATACAGCAACCGGTGATAAAGGATGCTGTAATAGAAAATGTTGAGGCAATACAGGTTGATACAATAGCTGCAACGGATTCGCTTGCAAATGATAATGGAACAGAAGAGGAAATCCCTGTGTTTGTTTTGCTTGACGAGATTGCACAGAAGAAATTGCCTGAGATAACATTGAAGGATACGCTGCTCTACGAAGCTGTTGGAAATTTGGCGGTGCATCGTGTGGGAATAGATGAGACACTGGTCAAGATATCATTCATCTATTACAACGACAAGAGATTGTGGCCATATATTGTACAATATAACAAACTCAGTAATTTCAATCAGCTTGAGATTGGAATGGAACTGGAGATACCGCGTCTTGTAAAGCGCAGTCAAGAGTAGTTTTGTGTTAACTTAACTTAATTCCAAACACTTCTTTGGCTTACTTTTGAAAAATTAACAAAGTTGCTGAAAGTAAAGGCGTACCTTTGTAAAACGAACTAAACAAATAACAGATAAAATATGAATGCAACAGTTGACATTCGAGAATTGAACGAAATGATTGAAAGACAGAGCGGTTTCATAACCAATCTGCAAGCGGGAATGGACCAGGTGATTGTTGGTCAGAAACATCTTGTCGAGTCGCTCCTTATTGGACTCTTGGCCGACGGACACGTACTCCTTGAGGGTGTGCCTGGATTGGCAAAGACTCTTGCTATAAAGACTCTCTCCAACCTAATTGAGGCCGACTTCAGCCGTATACAGTTTACTCCCGACCTTTTGCCCGCCGATGTCATCGGTACAATGGTATATAGCCAGAAAGAGGAGGCGTTCAAGCCCAATAAGGGTCCTGTGTTTGCAAACTTTGTCCTTGCTGATGAGATTAACCGTGCCCCTGCTAAGGTGCAGAGTGCGCTTCTCGAGGCTATGCAGGAGCGTCAGGTGACAATCGGTAAGGAGACTTTCACTTTGCCTTCGCCCTTCCTGGTGCTTGCTACACAGAATCCCATTGAGCAGGAGGGAACCTATCCTCTTCCCGAGGCGCAGGTCGACCGTTTTATGCTCAAGGTGGTGATTGGCTACCCCGAGTTGTCCGAGGAGAAGAGAATCATACGCCAGAATATCACAGGCGAAAAGACTTCTGTACGCCCCATTATGAAGCCCGAAGAGATTATCGAGGCCCGCAAGGTTGTACGTCAGGTGTACCTCGATGAGAAAATAGAGCAGTATATCGTGGATATTGTATTCGCGACACGTTACCCCGAGAAGTACGGTCTTAAGGAACTTAAGGATATGATTGCTTTTGGAGGCTCACCCCGTGCATCGATAAACCTTGCGCTTGCTGCACGTGCATACGCATTCATCAAGCGTCGCGGATACGTAATTCCCGAGGATGTACGTGCCGTTGCACACGACGTGTTGCGCCACCGTATCGGACTGAGCTACGAGGCCGAGGCAAGCAACCTTACATCCGATGAGATTGTAAGTCAGATTCTCAACAGAGTAGAGGTACCCTAATCATAAAATATGGAGACAAGTGAACTTATAAAAAGGGTTCGCAGAATTGAGATAAAGACGCGAGGATTATCGCACAATATATTTGCCGGAGAATACCACAGTGCCTTCAAGGGACGAGGAATGTCCTTCAGCGAGGTGCGCGAGTATCAGTACGGTGATGATGTGCGCGATATTGACTGGAACGTGACAGCGCGTTTCAATCGACCCTTTGTGAAGGTATTCGAGGAGGAGCGCGAACTGACTGTTATGCTCCTTGTCGACGTGTCGCAGAGTCTCGATTTCGGTACTGCCGTACAGACAAAAAGGGATATGCTCACCGAGATTGCTGCAACGCTTGCTTTTGCTGCAATACAGAACAACGACAAGATTGGAGTAATCTTCTTCTCGGACAGGATAGAGAAGTTCATACCTCCCCAGAAAGGTCGCAAGCATATACTGTACATAATACGCGAACTGCTCAATTTTGAGCCTCAGAGCAACAGGACGGATATCAAGGTGCCGCTTGAGTTCCTTACTAATGCTCTAAAAAAGCGCTGCACAGCCTTTTTGCTTAGTGACTTTATTGCTCCTTATACATATAAGGATGCACTTACCATAACAAACCGCAAGCACGATATTGCAGCCATTCAGGTATATGACCGCCGTTTGGTGGAGTTGCCGCGCATAGGACTTATGAAGGTGTGCGATGCCGAGAGTGGCGAGGAGATGTATATCGATACATCGTCGGATGCAGTGCAGAAGGCCCAACGCAACTGGTGGCAAGAGCATAGTGCCGCAGTAAACGATATACTGAAAAAGAGCAGGGTAGACTCTGTTTCGGTGCGTACCGATTGGGATTATGTAAAGGCGCTGCTCTCGCTGTTTGCGCAACGTGGATGAGCAAACGGTTGCAAAACTGATAATTGAAGAATGAAAAAGAGATTATTGTATATATGTTCGTTGTTGCTGCTTCTGTGCAGTTCCATAAAGGCACAGAATGTGGTTGTAAATGCCGAGATAGACTCGGTGCAACGTCTTATTGGAGAACAGGCACGCATTAAGCTCAAGGTGACTTGCGATGCCGACAGAAGATTGCAGATGCCTCTCTTCTCTCAGAACATAATCGATGGAATAGAGATTGTTGAGGTGCACAAGGATACCCAATGTATCAATGACGGCAAACGCTTGTCATTGACATACGAGTATGTCGTGACATCGTTCGATACGGCATTGTACGTAATTCCTCCGTTTGAGGTGCTTGTTGACAGTATTCCTTACTATTCCGAGGAACTTGCAATGGATGTCTCGACGTATATTATCGAGGAAGCCAATGAGGAGCAGTTCTTTGGCCCTAAAGATATATGGCATATAAACCTGGCCTGGGAAGATGTGCAGAGCAGTGTGGTCTTCTTTATACTGCTTGCTTTGTGCGGAACGTTGTTGGCCTGGGTTGCAGTGCGATATATAAATAACAAGCCTATTATCCGAATAGTAAAGGTTACACCAAAGTTGCCTGCACATGTAATTGCACTCAAGGAGATTGAACGTATAAGAGGCGATAAGGTGTGGAGGCTCTCGGCCGAGAGCAAGGAGTTCTATACTGTGCTCACCGATGCTCTTAGGGTGTATATAAACGATCGCTTCGGTGTAAATGCAACAGAGATGACGACATCTGAAATTGTTGACAGTATGCTCAAGTTCAAGGATAAGGAGAGCCTGCGTAGCTTGCAGGAGTTGCTGACAACTGCCGACCTTGTAAAGTTTGCCAAGCTCAATACACCTGTCAACGAAAAGGACGCGCATCTCGAAAGTGCAGTTGATTTTGTGAACGCTACAAAGGAGGCCAATGTGGATGAAAATCCCAAGCCTGTAGAGAAAAGGGTGGTGAACAAACGTTCGGCAAAGGAGAAGATGGCGCTGTTTGTTGCGATGATACTGTTGTCTGTTGCTGCTGTTGCGCTTCTTGTTCTATTAATTCAGGATATTTACTATCTTCTTAACTAAACGGATATGATATTTGCTAATATAGGATATTTGTTTCTTTTCTTGCCGCTAGTAGCTTATGTCGTATGGTATATTCTTAAAGGATACCGTAAGACAGCATCGTTAAAAGTGTCTACTATAACGCCTTATAAACTTTCGGTAAAGAGTTACAAGAACTATCTTGTTCACTTGCCGTTTGCATTGAGGATTGTTACTTTGTCTATGGTGATACTTGTTCTTGCACGTCCCCAGTCGACCAACAGTTGGCAAAATACCGAAGTTGAGGGTATAGACATAATGCTTGCAATGGACGTCTCTACAAGTATGCTTGCAATGGACCTGAAACCCAATAGGCTCGAGGCTGCCAAGCAGGTGGCTGCCGAGTTCATCAATGGACGAAGCAACGATAACATCGGTCTTACCATATTTGCGGGAGAGAGTTTTACCCAATGCCCTTTGACAGTGGATCACGCATCGCTGTTAAATATGCTTAATTCAGTTAAATGCGATATAGCGGCTCAAGGAATAATTGAAGATGGTACAGCTATTGGAATGGGTGTTGCAAATGCAATTACCCGTCTGAAGGAGAGTAAGGCAAAGTCCAAGGTCATAATATTGCTTACCGACGGCTCTAACAATAGGGGCGAGATAGCTCCTGTGACAGCTGCCGAGATAGCGAAGAAATTCGGTATACGCGTCTATACAATCGGTGTAGGAACAAACGGGACAGCTCCTTATCCTTATGGCGGTGAAGTTGTGAATCTTCCTGTAGAGATTGACGAGAAGACGCTTTCCGAAATTGCCGACATTACCGATGCCGACTACTATAGAGCAACTGATAATTCAAAATTGAGAGAAGTTTACGAGAAAATAGATAAACTTGAGCGTACTAAATTGAATGTCAAGGAATTCTCTAAACGCGAAGAGGAATACGTTGTATTTGCGGTAATAGCATTCGCTGCACTTTTCCTCGAAATACTCCTTAGAAACACTATTCTTAGAAGAATACCATAAATGTGTAAGTTATGAAATTTGCTACACCTGAATTCCTGTATCTGCTGATATTGTTGCCGCTGCTTTGGGCAATAAACATATACTCGAACTATCGCCGTTCAAGGAATTTGAAACTTTATGGCGATACAGCACTTTTGCAGCATCTTATGCCCGATGTTTCGTACTATAGGATGAATGTAAAGTTCTGGTTGTCAATCATTGCACTTACCTTGATTATAGTTGTGCTTGCACGTCCGCAGTTCGGTTCAAAGAAGGAGACCTTAACTCGTCAGGGAATAGAGGCGATGATTGCGCTTGATATCTCAAATTCTATGATGGCCGAGGATATCGCTCCCAATAGATTGGAAAAGGCGAAGAATATTATATCTAAGCTCATAGACAAATTCCAGAATGACAAGGTGGGGCTTATAGTCTTTGCCGGTGATGCATTTGTCCAGCTTCCGATAACCAACGACTTTATCTCGGCAAAAATGTTTTTGGAGAGCATAAACCCTTCATTGATAACACGTCAGGGTACAGATGTTGGAGCAGCGATTAGCCTTGCAATGAAGAGTTTTACTCCCAATGGTGAGGTTGGAAAAGCTATTGTGGTGATTACAGACGGTGAGAACCACGAAGGAGGAGCCGAGGAGGCTGCCAAATTGGCCTCGGAAAAAGGTATAAATATATATATGTTGGGAGTGGGAACACCCGAAGGTGCGCCTATACCGACAGGCAATACCAATGAGTTCCGTAAGGATAAGGACGGTAATGTTGTTGTGACGCGTCTTAACGAGGCTATGAGCCAGAGTATAGCGCAGGCTGGCAATGGAGCTTACATAAGGGTTGACAATACGAACAACGCACAGAAACTATTGCAGAAGGAGATAGACAAATTGGCAAAAGCCGATGTTACGACAGAGGTCTATACTGAGTATAACGAACAATTCATATTTGTAGCCTGGATTTTGCTTATTGTCCTTGTAATAGATATACTCATTCTTCCAATGAAGAGTAGACTGACCAAAAGTATTAAACTGTTTGATGAAAAAAACTGATATAATATGTTAAGATTTAGATATTTATTGTTCTTTATTGCACTCTGCTGTTTTTGTACGGTAGAGGCACAGAGAACGCATCGCGAACATTTGAGAAGCGGCAATAACAGATATTCGGACAGTATATACGACAAATCGGAGATAGAATACCGTAAAGCAATTGAACTCAAC
>JAFYSC010000029.1 GCA_017546635.1 Bacteroidaceae bacterium
GCAAGCAAGTGCCCGACCGAGTGCACGCAGTCGTGCGGCACGAGCAAAGGGAACTTGCGACAATTTCTTTTGTGCAAGGTTTTTTGTTTCTTTTTTTCGCAAAAAAAGAAAACAGAAGAAAACTCTACAATGAGAGAATAGACGGAGAACAACACCGAGAAAGTGGCAGAAAGAGTTCTCTATACTAAATTTCTACTGATCCAGGAAATGGCGTTGCTGTATGGATGTGCTTTCTTATAGGCTTCTGCCTTTCTGTAATGTGCTTTTTGTTCCCGAGGTGGTGCTTAGCTCTATTTTGCGCCCTTTTTGGTGCTGAAATAAAATAAATGAAGAAAAATGTGTAAAAAAACTCCGTTTTTCTTTGCAGGTATAAAAAAAAGTGTTACCTTTGCATCGCAATTAAGGGTTGCGACCTTACGGGCGTTTAGCTCAGCTGGTTTAGAGCATCTGCCTTACAAGCAGAGGGTCGGCGGTTCGAATCCGTCAACGCCCACCGAAGAAGTAGCCTGCGTAAGCAGGTTTTTTTTGTTTACGGAAGTTGCTAAAATGGAGCGCTTGCTAAAATGCCTTACAGGCTAATTGGGACGTACCGTTGAACATTGTTGCTCCATTTTGTGTTTAATGGCAAAATGCAGTGGCATTGCTGCATAAGCGGCGGACTTGCGTAGTTGAAAACAAACAAGATAACAATCCTTTATATAAACAGTTTCTTTTATACAGACAATGGAACTTGACATTCTTACTGCAATTTCACCCATAGATGGTCGCTATAGGGGAAAAACCGAATCTTTAGCCGAGTATTTCTCGGAGTATGCACTTATGAAGTACCGTGTACTTGTTGAGATTGAGTATTTTATCGCTCTTTGCGAAATACCTCTCCCTCAGCTGGCGCAGGTCGATGCAAATGTATTCCCCCAGCTTCGTGCTATCTATGAGGGCTTTACTGCCGACGATGCCCGTCGCATTAAAGAGATTGAGAAAGTTACTAACCACGATGTCAAGGCCGTTGAGTACTTTATAAAGGAGAAACTCGACGTTATTGGTGGATTCGAGGCATACAAGGAGTTCATTCACTTTGGCCTTACTTCGCAGGATATCAACAATACATCTATTCCTTGCAGCATCAAGGATGCTCTCGAGAATGTCTACTATCCTGCGGTAGAGGAACTTATTGCACAGCTTACAGCTTATGCCGAGGAGTGGACAAATATCCCTCTTTTGGCACGTACACACGGACAGCCTGCTTCACCCACACGTCTGGGTAAGGAGGTGATGGTGTTTGTATACCGTCTGCAGGCTCAGTTGCAGCAGCTCAAGAGCTGTGTGATATCGGCAAAGTTCGGTGGTGCGACAGGAAACTTCAATGCACACAATGTGGCTTATCCCGCAATAGACTGGAAGGCATTCGGCAATAAGTTCGTAAGCGAGAAGCTTGGCCTGCAGCGTGAGCAGTATACCACACAGATTTCGAACTACGATAACCTTGCAGCGCTTTTCGATGCTATGCGTCGCATCAACACCATCATAATAGATATGGACCGCGACTTCTGGCAGTATATCTCTATGGAGTTCTTCAAGCAGAAGATTAAGGCTGGTGAGGTGGGTTCAAGCGCGATGCCCCATAAGGTCAATCCCATCGACTTTGAGAACAGCGAGGGTAACCTGGGTATAGCAAATGCAATACTCGACCATTTGGCTATGAAGCTTCCTGTCTCGCGTCTGCAGCGCGACCTTACAGACTCTACCGTATTGCGTAACGTGGGTGTGCCTATGGGCCATATGCTCATTGCTGTAAAGAGCAGCCTGGTGGGCTTGCGTAAACTGTTGCTCAACGAGTCGGCAATATACAATGAGCTTGACAACAGCTGGAATGTGTGTGCCGAGGGTATACAGACCATTCTGCGTCGCGAGGCATATCCCAATCCTTATGAGGCTCTCAAGGCGCTTACCCGTACAAACAGCAAGATAGACCAGCAGTCGCTCCTGCAGTTCATCGAGGGACTCGATGTTGCTGAGAGCGTAAAGGAGGAGCTTCGCGCAATTACTCCCCACACTTATACAGGTATTTAAGCAGTTGTTTGCATACAATACTTTATATATATAGGGTAAAGGGGCTTTCAGGTCCCCGTATATAAAAAGACTATTTGGACCGTGAGGTTCGTAAATTATAAAACAGATGGATAATTACAAAGACAAACGTTCGGGAGGCAATTACTCGCGCGACGGAAAAAGAGAGCGTTCGTATGGCGACTTTAACGGTGAGTACCGCAAGAGAACACGCCAGCAGCGTTTCGGTAAAGAGGGCGACCGCCCCCGGTATGTAAAAGTAGACCGTCGTGAGGATGGTGACAGCCCCGAGAGAGGCAATGCTCGCCGCTACGGTTCCGATGTAGCGCGTTACGGAAGCGACCGTCCCCGTACACGATATAATGGCGACCGCCGTCAGGGCGGTTATAAGGCCGAGGGATACGAGCGTGGCGAGGGCTCTGCCAACAACGGTAACTACGGCAAGGGTTACAGCACCCAACATCGTAGCGGATACCAGCAGCGTAGCCGTACGACATCTGCATACGATCCCAATGCAAAGTACAGCAAGAAGAAACGTATGGCCTACCGCGAGGCTGCAATAGACCCTAATGCTCCCGTACGTCTCAACAAGTATCTTGCAAATGCAGGAATATGCTCACGCCGCGAGGCCGACAGCTACATAAGTGCAGGACTCATCAGCGTTAACGGTGTAGTTGTGACAGAGTTGGGAACAAAGGTGAGCAATGCCGACGATATCCGTTTCAATGGCGAGCGCGTTAATCCCGAGCGCAAGGTTTATGTTCTTCTTAACAAGCCCAAGGATTGTGTGACTACTGTGGACGATCCTCAGGAGCGCCGTACAGTGCTCGACTGCCTCAAGGGAATTGGCAAGGAGAGGATATACCCCGTAGGACGACTCGACCGCAATACTACCGGTGTGTTGTTGCTTACAAACGACGGCGACCTTGCTTCGCGCCTGACACACCCCAAGTATATGAAGAAGAAAATCTATCACGTGACTTGTGACAAGAACGTGGCAATGTCGGATATGGACCTTTTGGCAAGCGGAATTGAGCTCGAGGACGGTCCCGTATATGCCGACGAGGTGAGCTACGTGAACGATGCCGACCGCTCACAGATCGGTATCGAGATTCACTCGGGCAAGAACCGCATCGTACGCCGTATGATGGAGCATCTTGGCTATCACGTGACAAAGCTCGACCGCGTATATTTTGCCGGTCTTACAAAGAAGAACCTTAAGCGTGGCGACTGGCGTTACCTCACCGATAAGGAGGTGAATATGCTGCTTATGGGTGCATATGAGTAAATAGAATAAAAACACAATAATCGTATGGAAGCGATAAAACGAACAAAAATTTCAGACCTGCTGAAAAGTACCGCATACGGTACACAGGTTAACGTAAGAGGATGGGTGAGAACACGCCGCAACAGCAAACAGGTTGCTTTTGTTGCACTCAACGACGGCTCTACCATCAACAACGTGCAGGTAGTAATCGATGTAGAGAAGTTCGACGAGGAGCAGGTAAAGCTCTTTACCACAGGTGCTTGTCTCAGTGTAAACGGTACACTGGTAGAGTCTATCGGCGGTGGCCAGTCGGTTGAGATACAGGCTGTCGAGATTGAGCTCTTGGGTGCTTGCGACAATACATATCCTTTGCAGAAGAAGGGTCAGACAATGGAGTATATGCGTACAGTGGCACACCTCCGTCCCCGTACAAATACTTTTGGAGCAGTGTTCCGTATCCGTCACAATATGGCGTATGCCATACACAAGTTCTTCCACGACAAGGGCTTCTACTATTTCCACACTCCCATTATCACTGCTTCGGACTGCGAGGGTGCAGGACAGATGTTCCAGGTTACTACAATGAACCTCTACGATCTCAAGAAGGACGAGGAGGGCAGCATAAAGTACGACAGCGACTTCTTCGGCAAGCAGGCGAGCCTTACTGTATCGGGTCAGCTCGAGGGTGAGCTTGCAGCAACTGCGCTTGGTGCCATATACACATTCGGACCTACTTTCCGTGCCGAGAATTCAAATACTCCCCGTCACCTTGCCGAGTTCTGGATGATAGAGCCCGAGGTTGCCTTCAACGATATTACCGACAATATGGACCTTGCCGAGGAGTTCATCAAATATTGCGTGCAGTGGGCGCTCGACCATTGTATGGAGGATATTACCTTCCTCAACAATATGTTCGACAAGGGACTCATCGAGCGTCTGCGCTCAATCGTCGATACAGAGTTTGTACGCCTCGCATATACCGATGGTATTAAAATCCTTGAGGAGGCTGTTGCGGGCGGACACAAGTTCGAGTTCCCTGTATATTGGGGTGTCGACCTTGCATCGGAGCACGAGCGCTACCTTGTGGAGCATCACTTCAAGCGTCCTGTAATCCTCACCGACTATCCTAAGGAAATCAAGGCCTTCTATATGAAGCAGAACGAGGACGGAAAGACTGTACGTGCAATGGATGTGCTCTTCCCCAAGATTGGCGAGATTATCGGTGGTTCGGAGCGTGAGGCCGACTATGGCAAGCTGTTGCAGCGCATCGAGGAGCTCGGTATTCCTATGAAGGATATGTGGTGGTATCTCGATACACGCCGCTATGGTTCTTGCCCCCACTCGGGCTTTGGACTCGGATTCGAGCGCCTGTTGCTCTTTGTGACAGGTATGTCGAATATCCGCGACGTAATTCCTTTCCCCCGTACTCCGAACAACGCAGAGTTCTAAAAAGGATTATAAATATTGGTGTCCGATAAAAATCTAATAAGCAAAAAACAGAGTGCTCGGCTGCTGTATAACAGCGGTCGAGTACTCTGTTTTAATTCCAAGCCCCTATTTTAACGACATCCGATAAAAA
>JAFYSC010000002.1 GCA_017546635.1 Bacteroidaceae bacterium
CCCATTATGTTTCTATTTTACACGAAAGCCCTATACCCTGTCAAGCGGGAAGCATCAGGCATCCTGTTTTCTCAGATAATATAATACGCTGCTGTTTCCGCGGCGGAACAGTTCCCTTGCCGCATCGCGTATCTGCACAGCTGTTACCGAACGGTACTGCCGCACCTCGTCGAAAAGCCCCTCGGCACCACCGCGCCACTCGAAAAGGGCCAAATTCTCGGCAAGGTTCTCTCCGTGCAAGTTGCGGAACATATGTTCACTCTCGTATCTGTTACGCACCTTCTCAAGTTCGCTCTTTGGCACACAGCGCTGCTGCAACAGTTCAAGTTCCTGCCATACCGCCTCCTCGGCCTTTTCCATCGGTACGCCATCGGCCACCCGGGCATAGATAGAGAAGAGTCCGGGATGTTCACTGCCCGACACAAAGGCATCTATCTTTGTAAAGAGTTTCTTTTTCTTTACCAGACGTTGCGACAAGCGTCCCGAATATCCATTGGAGAGAATGTCTGATATTACATCGCAAGGGAAGAAGTCGCTATCACCCTTTCCACCCATATGAAACGCCATATAAAGGGCATTTTGCGGCACATTGCGATAGACTGTCTTGCGGCGTTGACGCAGCTGGCGCGGCTCAACAGGGAGTTCCGGGCACACTGCACCCTTTGCAGGAATATAGCCGAACCACTTTTCGCTCCACTCCACCACCTGTTCAAAGGATATGTTACCCACTATCGACAGCACCGCATTGTCGGGCGCATAATATTTGTCATAAAAGTCGCGCAACACCCTAACCGGCACATTTGCAATGTGCGAGGGGCGACGGCCTATGGTAGACCAGCGATAGGGATGGTACCTGAATGCAAGAGGACGCAACAACAGGCTCACATCGCCGTAGGGACGGTTGAGATGCTCCTGCTTGAACTCCTCAATCACCACCTGACGCTGCACTGCCACACTGTCGTCGGTGAGGACAATATTGCGCATACGGTCGCTCTCCATCCAGAAGGCAAGTTCTATATTCTGCCGTGGGAGCGATATATAGTAATTTGTAAAGTCGTTGTTGGTATATGCATTATTCTCGCCTCCGGCACGCTCAAGCGGTTCGTCGAACGATGGTATGTCGGGGGTTCCCTCGAACATAAGATGCTCGAACAGGTGCGCAATACCCGTGTACTCATACTGCTCATTGCGTGCGCCGACACCGTAGAGCAGATTGAAATAGACCATCTGCGAGGTCTCGTCGGCAACGTGTACTATGCGTAGGCCGTTACTCAGCCTGTGACGGTTGACTTTCATCGTTTATAAGAGTAATTCTGTGTATTACAACATCTTTTACAGGACGCTCGTGTACATCGTACGGTTCGAGCGAGATAGCCTCAACTATATCCATACCCTCGAGTACCTCGCCAAAGACAGTGTAGTATCCGTCGAGGTGGAAGGCACCGCCAACCTCCTTGTAGTGCTTGCGCTGCTCGGCCGAGAACTTGAACTCCTTGCCCTTCATTGCCGAGTCGGTCTTTTCGCTGAAGTATTTGAACATCTTGTCGAACTGACGCTTTTTCACCGAGCTCTTCTGCGCCTCGGCGTGAAGTCGGGCGATGGTATCCTTATAGGGAATCTGCAGACGCTCGTACATCTGTCGGCGGAGAGTCTTGTTGAATTTCACCTCGTGTGCGTCGAGATGCTTGTCCTTGACCCTGTTTCCTGTGATTATATAGAAGTGGCTTCCCGATGACTCCACCGCCGGATTTAGGCTCGCGGCCGACAACGCACCCTGTTTGTGCCAGAAGCGTGTAGGGTCAATCTCGGCCGGAATCTTGTAGCTCACCTCGGTTGCACCTATATGCTCCCCCGGCTTTGCGTTGCGGGTTGTGGGGTCGCCCGCCTCAATCATAAAGTTCTTCTTTATGCGGAAGAAGAGCTGGCCGTCGTAGAACTTGTTCTTCACAAGGTTCACAAAATTCTTGCGGTGCTTGGGTGTCTCCTTGTACAGCAGCAGCTTTATATTGCCCCTGTTAGTCTCTATGAGCACATACTGGTCGCAGTCGGGGCTGTCCTCATTGAGCTGCTGGATACCGAACTCGCCCTTGCCCTCACTCTCACCTCCGCCACAAGCAACAGCAAGCGACGCGGCTACAACAAACAAAAAAGTCCTGAAAAGATATTTCATAAATTATAATTTTGGCACATACAATAATAGTGCGAAGATAGCAATATTTTTCATAAACCTTCGGCATCACTTATAAAAAAGCAAAAATTCCCTTTGCTTTTTAACGGGCTTATGCTACATTTGCGCATCTGTACCAAGAACAACCTAAACAATTCATATAATGTCAAGCACAAACAACACCAACAAACGCAGCCCCATCAGTTGGGTGCCTACAGCCTATTTTGCAATGGGTCTGCCCTTTGTAGTCCTCAATATGGTCACAGTCCTTATGTTCGAGGGATTGGGAGTAGACAAGACACTGATCACCTTCTGGACATCACTCATTCTGTTGCCATACACATTAAAACCTTTGTGGAGCCCTTTCCTTGAACTGTTCAAGACAAAGAAATTCTGGGTGCTCGCCACACAGTTCGTGACAGGTATCACCTTCACACTCGTTGCACTCTCATTGGGATTGCCCAATTTCTTCAGCATAGCAATAGGCCTGCTTGCGATTATCGGTTTCAGCGGTGCCACACACGACATTGCCTGCGACGGTGTATATATGAGCGAGCTCGACGAGAAACAGCAGGCACAATACATAGGATGGCAGGGTGCCTTCTATAATATCGCAAAGATTGTAGCCACAGGAGGCCTCGTATATATTGCCGGAATGCTGATAAAGAGTTTCACCGACAATGGACTTGAGGCACACAGCGCCAATGTAAAAGCGTGGATGATCATCATAGGCATCTTGGGCGCACTGATGATACTGCTGGCTGTATATCACCTGTTTATGCTCCCCACAGGCGGCAAGAGCAAGGATGGCAACCGTACTGCCGCAGAGGTGGGCAAGGAACTTGTCGATGTGTTGCTCGACTTCTTCCGCAAAAAGAATATCGTATATTACATAGCATTCATCATCCTCTACCGCTTTGCCGAGGGTTTTGTAATGAAGATTGTCCCTCTGTTCCTTAAGGCATCACGTGCCGACGGTGGTTTGGGACTCGACGTCGAGACAATCGGTCTGTACTATGGTACATACGGAGCTATAGCCTTTGTTCTTGGTTCGATATTGGCCGGATACTACATCAAATGGTTAGGATTGCGCAAGTCGCTCTTCCATCTGTGCTGTATCTTCAACATACCTTTCCTCGTCTACACACTGTTTGCAATCTATCAGCCCACACAAGGCTGGCTGATATGCAGCGGAATTGTATTTGAATATTTCGGCTACGGCTTTGGTTTTGTCGGCCTCACACTCTTTATGATGCAGCAGGTTGCACCCGGCAAGAGCCAGATGGCACACTATGCATTCGCATCGGGCATAATGAATCTTGGAGTAATGCTCCCCGGTATGCTCAGCGGCTGGCTTTGCGAGAATATGGCCACTTGGTTCAACAAACCCGGCGGCTTTGAGCCCTTCTTCATCTTTGTACTGTTTGCGACAATACCGGCATTCCTTATAACCTGGTTTGTACCCTTCCGCGAAGAAAAGACATCAGAAAACTAACCTTAAAATAAAAAGAAACAATTATGGCAAAAAACATTCCTTGGCAAGAGCGCCCCGAAGGTTGTACCAGCGTAATGTGGCGTTACAGCGAGAACCCCGTGATAGACCGCTACAGCATCCCTTCATCGAACAGTATATTCAACAGTGCAGTCGTTCCCTTTGGTGACGGATTTGCAGGAGTATTCCGCTGCGACAACAAGCGTGTGCAGATGAACATCTTCGCAGGATTCTCAAAGGACGGCATCAACTGGGAGATCAACGAAGAGCCCATCGTATTCAAGGCCGGTAACACCGATATGATTGAGAGCGACTACAAGTACGACCCCCGCGTAACCTGGATTGAGGACCGCTATTGGATTACCTGGTGCAACGGCTACCACGGACCCACAATCGGCATCGCCTACACATTCGACTTCAAGGAGTTCTTCCAGTGCGAGAATGCGTTCCTTCCCTTCAACCGCAATGGCGTACTCTTCCCCCAGAAGATAAACGGCAAATATGCAATGCTGTCACGTCCCAGCGACAACGGACACACACCTTTCGGTGACATCTACCTCAGCTTCAGCCCGGATATGAAATATTGGGGCGAGCACCGCTGTGTGATGAAAGTCACTCCCTTTGAGCAGAGTGCTTGGCAGTGCACCAAGATTGGCGCAGGCAGTGTGCCCATTCTCACCGACGAGGGCTGGCTGATGTTCTACCACGGCGTTATCACCACCTGCAACGGTTTCCGCTACTCAATGGGCGCAGTGCTCCTTGACAAGGAAGACCCCACAAAGGTTCTCTACCGCAGTATGGAGTACCTGCTTGCTCCCGCAGCACCCTATGAGCTTGTGGGCGACGTTCCCAACGTGGTATTCCCCTGTGCTGCATTGAGCGAGGGCGACAAGGTAACAGTGTACTACGGTGCAGCCGACACACACACCTGCATCGCATTCGGCCGCATAAGTGAGATTATCGAGTGGCTCAAGAAGCAGTAATTATAACATCTTGAATAGTCAAGCGATGGGTTGAACCAACAGTTTCGGCCCATCGCTTTGTTTTTATATCGGCCGTAGCGACTCAATACTCTTAATTTGCACTCATTAAGTATCGACAAAGGGGTATTTTTTCACTTTTTTGCACTATCTTAGCAGAAAATTTGCATCTTGGGCGTATAATATATATACCACAAATTATGGACAGTACAAAGAGAAAGCTTTTAGGGATGACGCTGCCGCAGATAAAAGAGGCTGTGACAGAGATTGGAATGCCCGCATTTACAGCCAAACAGATTGCCGACTGGATATACTGTAAACGCGTATCCGACATTTCCGAAATGACAAATATATCGCTGAAGAACCGCGAGACACTCGCCCAGCACTTCGTTACAGGCTTTGCACCTCCCGTAGAGGCTATGCGCTCGGTTGACGGCACAATAAAATACCTTTACAAGGTAAACGGGGACAAATTCGTGGAGGCAGTCTATATCCCCGACGGCGACCGTGCCACTCTGTGCGTATCGTCACAGGTGGGCTGCAAGATGGGATGCCTCTTCTGTATGACAGGCAAGCAGCGCTACACAGCCAACCTCACGGCAAACGAGATACTCAACCAGATATTTGCATTGCCCGAGTTCGAGCGCCTCACAAACATCGTATTTATGGGAATGGGCGAGCCCTGCGACAATCTTGCCAATCTATTGCAGACAATAGAGGTACTCACGGCACCGTACGCGACAGCGTGGAGCCCCCACCGCCTGACAGTATCCACCGTAGGCATACGCAAAGGGCTCAAGCAACTGCTTGACGGAGGCGACTACCATATTGCAGTGAGCCTGCACCACCCCGACCCCGCACGACGCAGCGAACTTATGCCTGCCGAGCGCGGTTATTCAATTACCGAGGTTGTCGAGCTACTGAAGAGATACGACTTCAGCCACCAGCGCCGTCTCACATTCGAATACATAGTATTCAAGGGGGTGAACGACAGCAACACCGATGCACGCAAGCTGCTCAAGCTGCTGGATGGACTCGACTGCCGTATAAACCTCATACGCTACCACGCGATACCCAATGTGCCGCTCGACGGAGTGGACGGCGAGTCGATGACACGCCTGCGCGACTACCTTACAGCAAACGGCATATTCACCACCATACGCGCATCGCGCGGCGAGGACATATTCGCAGCCTGCGGAATGCTCTCCACCGTAAAACAGAACCAGAAAGAGGAATATCAATAAAAACAGCATAAGATATGAAGAAATTATTAATCCTTCTGACAACAGTACTGCTCGCAGCCTGCAGCAGCGACAGCCCCACACTGTTCAAGCCCGCATCGGTGGGACTCCCCTACGAAGTGCTTGTTATCTGCGAAAAGGATTTTTGGGAAGCACCTGCCGGAAGAGCGCTCTTCGACGTGCTCGACACCGACGTCCCCGCCCTGCCGCAGTCGGAGCGTTCGTTCCGCATATCGCAATCGGCACCCGCCGGCTTCACCCGTCTGCTCAAGAATTTCCGCAACGTGATTGTAGTGGATATTGACAAGAGCCTTTATACCCAGACAAAATTCAAGTTCACACGCGACGAATATGCCACCCCGCAGGTGATTATGACAATACAATCGCCCAGCGCACTTGAATTTCAGGAGTATGTGACCGAGCACGCACAGACAATCATAGACTTCTTCAATTCTACCGAAGCGAACATCGAGCTCAAGAGAGTGCGCAAGGAGTACAACAGGGAATTCCTTGACAGTATGAAGAGCAAGTTCCAGTGCGAACTCCTTATCCCTGTTGGCATAACAGGCATAAAGAGCGGAAAGGACTTCCTGTGGGCATCGGACATCTCGAACAACAACAGCAGCATAATGAATTTTGTTGTCTACAGCTACCCCTACAAGGGCGCGCAGGACTTTACACTCGACAACTTCCTGCACGTACGCGACTCGGTTATGAAGAAAAACATCCCGGGCGGACGCGAAGGCCAGTATATGAGTACCGAGCACGAGTTCGTATCGATGAAAGAGACCGAGTTCCGCGAGCGCTATATGCAGGAGGTGCGCGGACTATGGTCGATGAAGAACGATATGATGGGCGGCCCGTTCGTGTCGCACAGCGTGGTGGACGAGGTCAACAACCGCGTAATTGTGGTAGAGGCTTTCATATTCGCACCCAGCCGCAAGAAGGGCGACCTTATGCGCAAGCTCGAGGCATCGCTGTTCTCCTTGCGTATGCCCGCCGACAGAGCAATCGCCAACAGCGTCCATATGCCTGAGCTTATAGTAGAAGAGACAGATACAACAGCAACAAAAAAGTAACCCGACAATATGAACGATACAAGAAAGATACGTGTAGGAATTACACAGGGCGACATAAACGGTATTGGCTATGAAATCATCTTCAAGGCCTTCTCGAACCCCGAAATGTTCGATATATGCACTCCGGTAGTATACGGCTCACCCAAGCTTGCAGCCTATCACCGCAAGGCCCTCAATATGGATATAAGCTACAATGCCGTAGAGTCGGTTGATGAGATTTGCGACGGCAAGCTCAATATAATAAACAGCAACAGCGACGAATTGCTCATTGAGCTGGGTACATCAACAAAGGA
>JAFYSC010000030.1 GCA_017546635.1 Bacteroidaceae bacterium
ACCTTGCAACGGGATTGAACGACAAAAAAGCAAGAGACGCGCGTCTCTTGCTTTTTTGTCGTTCAATCCCGTTGCAAGGTAAACATTCCGAAGCAACGTATTGCCGGTTTCTGTTTATTCTTCGGCCTCTGCCGATGGCGCTTTGGGAAAAGCTGTCCCTCCTTCGAGAACTTCAACGGCCTTAACCACCACGGGGTCGAATGTGTTTATGTAGCGCACGTGTTCGAGCATTCCCAGCGTATTGTATATAATATTGGAACAGAGTGTCTGCTCCAGACGCTTACGTGAGCGCTCTATTTGCCAATATCGTGCCTTCAGGCCCTTGCTTGCCGCATACGATACAAAGTCGTTTACAATATCCCTGTTCTTCAGGTGCGCAGTAATCTCTTCGTAGCTTTTATATCCGGCAAGTTCGTTGCGGTGTGTGTCGCTGTAGCGGAATGTGTATTGACGTATAAGCCCTTTTGATACTGCCTGTGTAAGATACGATGTGATGTCGGTTGTGTCGCTCGATACAAAGATGTCGGGCATAATGCCTCCTCCGCCATAGACGGTACGTCCGAGGCGGGTCTTGTAAACCAACGAGTCGTTCTGGTGGATACTGTCCTGTGAAAAGAATTCTCCACGCTCATAGCGGTTTACGATATCCATTGCATACTCCTCGTTGTCGCCCTTGGTGTACGGCTTCTGTATGCAGCGTCCCGACGGGGTGTAGTAGCGTGCTATCGTCAGGCGAACTGCCGAACCGTCGCTGAACTCGTGCGACTGTTGCACAAGGCCTTTGCCGAATGTGCGTCGTCCGATGATGGTGCCACGGTCGTTGTCCTGCACAGTGCCTGCGATAATCTCGCTTGCCGATGCCGAGCCCTCGTCGGTGAGTACCACCAACGGTATTCCCTTGAAGTGTCCCGTTCCGTTGGCATATTCTACGCTGCGGGGCTCGTGGATGCCCTCGGTATATACAATCATATCTCCGCGGCTCAACAGTTCATTTGCCATCTGCAGTGCAACTCCAAGATAGCCGCCTCCGTTGCCGCGCACGTCCAGGATGAGTCCTTCGCATCCTTTGTACAGCATTTTTGTCATTGCTATGAAAAACTCCGAGAAGGTATTTTCGGCAAAACGTTCCACTTGGATGTATGCCCATTTGTCGTCAATGACATAGTATGCCTCGATACTCTGTACAGGAATGTCGCCGCGTGTAATGTTGAAGCTGAGCAGTTCTTTCTCGCCCCATCGCTTTATGCCTAATCTGACGTCTGTTCCCTTGGGACCCTTTAGTCTGCGCATCGCCTCGTCGTTCTTGCATATATCACCAACAAAGAGTGTATCGTTTATGGTCACGATGCGGTCGCCCGGCATCAGTCCTACATCCTCCGAAGGACCGCCGCGTATAACGTCTGTCACGTGGATGGTATCCTCTTCGATAAGGAATTTTATGCCAATTCCACTGAAACTGCCCTTGAGGTCGGAGTTCGCTGCCTCCAGGTCCTTGGCAGGTATGTATGTGCTGTGTGGGTCGAGCTCGGTGAGTATCTTGGGCATTGTAGTCTCTATAATCTCGTCCATACTCACGGAATCGACATAGCAATTGTGTACAAGGTGCATCAGCTCGTCGACCTTGGTTATGCCTTGCGGAACAATTATTGTCTGATATTTGTCGCCCGATATCTGTACGCCTATGAATACTCCCAACAGTGTAAAGAGTACCAATAGCGTAGGTGTGTATTTCTTCATATTGAAAGGTGGAAGGTTTTATCCGTTATTATCCAACGGCAAATGTACAACTTCTATTCCAGCGCGCTCCAAAAGGTCGATTCCGTCGGTAAGGCGGTATTTCTCGGAGTATACGACGCGCTTTATTCCGGCCTGGACAATGAGCTTGGCACACTCGATGCAGGGCGATGCTGTTACGTAGAGTGTGGCGCCGTCGCTGTTGTTGTTTGAGCGTGCTATCTTTGTGATTGCGTTTGCTTCGGCGTGGAGTACGTAGGGCTTTGTAAGGCCGTCCCCGTCCTCGCATACATTCTCGAATCCAGCGGGTGTACCGTTGTATCCGTCCGAAATTATCATCTTGTCCTTTACAATAAGGGCTCCCACCTTGCGTCGTTGGCAATATGAGTTTTCGGCCCAAATGTGTGCCATACGCATATATCTTACGTCGAGGTCGTGTTGTTTCTTCTCCATAGTATAATGTTTTTATTTGTTGTGGAATTGCATATAGGCATTCTCCTGTATCTTTATCTGCAGTGCGTTTGCATCGCCGCCGTATGCAGTTGCCTTTTCGATGAAATTCTTCATTTTGGTGGCCGTTGTGTCGCTGGCTATGCTGCCGCTTGTGACGCGTACGTTTGTGCAACGGAAGGTATGCTCCTTGCTGTCGGCATTCCAGAATCCCTCTATGATGGCTTTTGCGGGTGTTGCCACGCTGAAGGTCTTTTCCTGGAATGTCATTGTGTAGTCACCTTTTACGGGGGTGATGTTCTTGCCCTCCCTGAAAAACGAGAGTGTCCACTTCTGCTTGAGGAAAATCTCATCGAGGTCATCGCTCTTGTCGCACGATGTTGCGGCAAGGAGTGTGAGCAGGAGCAGTGAGGAACTTATGATTCTATATATCTTCATCTGTTTTTATAGACCTATTAAGAAGCTGTTTAAATTTCTAAAAAAAGTTTTTATTATATTGGAAGCCGTTATTCCGTTGTTTTTTATGTTCAAAATTGCCTGTTTTCTTCTTTCTCCCGGTTACGTAGCCCGCTACGCGCCCTCGAAAGATAATAAAACAATCCAATCTTGCATTGCGCCAAAATATGCTGCACTTGCCGAAAAACTGCAAGTAAACTTGCGTTTTGCTCGTTGGCACTATTTTTGACCTATAAAATACTTAACGATATAAATTTAAACAGCTTCTAAAATTCTGTTTTATAGCTTGGGGAGATTCTTCGCTTTGCTCAGAATGACATTGTTTCTTTGTTGTTATTCTTTTATTCCGTCCCTTTTGAGCAGCGCGTCAATCTGTGGCTTGCGTCCGCGGAAGCGCAGATAGAGCTCCATAGGGTGCTCCGTGTCGCCACGCGAGAGTATCTCGTCTCGGAACGACTGCGCCACTTTCATATTGAACACTCCCTCTTCCTGAAAACGCGAGTATGCATCGGCATCGAGCATCTCGGCCCATTTGTAGCTGTAGTATCCTGCCGAATATCCGCCCGACATTATGTGGCCGAAGTTGGGTGTTATTCCTGTCTGCGGCATTACTGGCATAAGCCGCAGCGCTGCCGTTATCCTCTGCTCATATTGCAGTACGTCGCCGTCGAACGGGGTGGTGCGGTTGTGCCAGGCCTGGTCTATGAGTCCCAGTCCCACTTGGCGCACGCACTGGTAGGCAGCCTTGAAGGTGCGCGATGCGCGTATCTTCTCAAGCAGATGCGAGGGTAGTGCCTCGCCTGTCTTGTGGTGGAAGGCAAAGGCTTGCAGGAACTCCTCCTCGACAAGGAAATTCTCCATTATCTGCGAGGGCATCTCCACAAAGTCCCACAGCACGTTGGGGCTGCACATACTTGCGTATGTCACATTGGACATTATGCCATGTAGGCAGTGGCCGAATTCGTGGAGCAGGGTGTTTATCTCGTCGAATGTGAGCAGTGTGGGCTTTTCGGGGGTGGGCTTGCGGTAGTTGGTCGAGAGTGTAACGTGCGGACGGTGGTCCTTTCCCGCTGCGTCGCGGTACTGTGGCTTGAGAGAGTCCATCCACGCTCCTGCGTGCTTGCCCTTGCGTGCGTAGAAGTCGCAGTAGAGCAGCGCCAGATGCTCCCCGTTGTAGTCGAGTACCTCCCATACTTTCACGTCGGGGTGAAAGGCGGGTACATTGTCGCACAGACGGAATGTTATTCCGTAGAGGCGTGTGGCAAGATAGAATGCTCCGTAGATGGCCTGCTCAAGGTTGAAGTAGGGGCGCATCATCTCGTCGCTCAACTGGTATTTCTTCTCCTTCAGCTTCTCGCTGTAGTACTCGAAATCCCACGGCATAAACTCAAAATCCTCGCCCTGCTCTTCTGCGGCAATGGCTTTTATCTCGCCCATCTCGGCCTGTGCCGCGGGCAGATAGGCCCAAGTGAGCTTGCCCAGCATCGAGAATACGGCGTCGCTGTTCTGTGCCATACGCTCGGCAAGGACATAGTCGCTGTATGTGCTGTATCCCAACAGGTTTGCGAGGCGCAGACGGGTATTCACCAATGCTTTTACAAATTCGCGGTTATCGTGGCTGTTGCCCTTTGCGCCTATGGTGCTGTGTGCCATATAAATTTCGCGGCGTAGCTCACGGTTGCGGCAGAATGTGATGAAGGGCAGGTAGCTCGGACGGTGCAGTGTTATTATCCAGCCCTCTTTGCCTTGCTCCCTTGCTGCTGCAGCAGCACCTTCCAAAAGGTCGTCGGGCAGCCCATCCGTATCCTTTTCGTCGGTTATGTGCAGAGTGTACTCGTCGGTGTCCTTTATCTGGTTCTCCTGGAACTTCAGCGAAAGTATGCTCAATGTCTGGCACAGCTCGCGGTACTCCTCGCGCTCCTCGCCCTGCAGGTTGGCTCCCGAACGTACGAACATTGTGTAGGTCTCCTCCAATAGTCGCTGCTGCTCTTTTGTGAGGCTGCTGCCGGGTGTGCTGTGTACCTTTTTTACTCTCGCAAAAAGACGCTCGTTGAGTGTCACGTTGTTGCGGTGCTCGGTGTAGAGGGTGTGTATCTCCTCCGATACTTCCATTATCTCGTCGTAGCTGCGTGAGTTTATAAGTGCCTCGAATGCGCACAGCACGTCGCCGAGCATTGTTCCCGAGCGTTCAAACTCTTCTATGGTGTTCTTGAATGTAGGCTCCTGGGGGTTGTTGCATATTGCCTCTATAGCATCCGCTTCGCGGCGTATGCCCTCCTTGACGGCCGGCACAAAGTGCGACAGGCTGATGCGGTCGTAGGGTATTGCACCGAACGGGGTGTTGTACGGTTGGCAAAAGGGGTTGTTCTCTATTATCTCTTTCGTTATTTCGTTCATAATATGCTGTATGCTAATTTACAATCTGCAAAAATAAACAATTGAGATTTTTTTTCATCTTTTATTTTAATAATTTTTTTGTGTTTAAGTTTTATTATCATCATAATTAAGTTGCTGACAGATAAAAACTGCTTAAACGTAAGTAGCCCCAAAGTTTTTTCAACTTTAGGGCTACTTCATTATTATACTGTAAAGATGTTTATTTCTTCTTCATTTCGGCATCGAAGCGACGGTTGGCCTCGCTGCTGTCCGAGCAGGTACAAGGACCTGTGATACAGCCGCCGGGGCACGACATAACCTCTACCATCTTGCCGGGACATTTGCCTGTCTTTGCGTATGCACGCAACAGTGCAATGTTCTTTTTGTTGAGGTCGGCAATGACGAGTCCCTGGAGCTCCTCGCCAAGCAGGTTCTGGACAGCGGTGAATACACCACCGGTCTTTGCAAAGCCGTGAGCATCCTTGCCCGATACCTCGGCAGTGCTGTAGGGCTCGCAGGTGTCGATGTTAATCCCGAGTCCTTCCATAATTGCTTCAACCTCGCGGAATGTGAGCACAAAGTCTACGTCGTCGTACTCGCGGCACTCTGCTTTCTTCGATGCACAGGGCGAGATGAATACGTTCACAGCCTCGGGGTATTTCTCGCGTGCGTATGCTGCGGTGTATACCATAGGCGATGCTGTTGTAGAGATATATTTTACAAGGTCGGGGATGTGCTTGCGTGCAAGATTTACGTATGCGGGGCAGCAACTTGTTGTCATAAAGGGTGCGCCCTCTTCCATACGCTCCTTGAACTCGGCCGACTCGAGGCGTGTTGTCTCCTCGGCACCTACTGCAACCTCAATAACGTCGGTAAAGCCCATTGCCTTCAATGCACCGTAAACCTGCTCAATAGGCTTGCCGAACTGTGCAAGAACTGCGGGGGCTACCATTGCAATTACCTGCTTGCCCTCTTTGATGCGCTTGAGTACGTCGAATGCAGCGCACTGGTCAAAGATAGCACCGAAGGGACAAGCGTTGAGACACTTGCCGCAGTAGATACATTTTTCGGGGTCGATGTGCTCTACGCCATACTCGTCCTTGGAGATTGCCTTCACGGGACAAGCCTCCTCACAGGGAACGGGCATATATACAATTGCGTGGTAGGGACAAGCCTGGTGGCACTTGCCGCAGCTGATACACTTGTCGTGGTCGATGTGTGCCTTGCCTTCGCGGTCGTATGTGATGGCATCCTTGGGGCAGTTGGTGTAGCAGGGACGTGCAACGCATCCGCGGCAAAGGTCTGTAATCTCGTAGTTGATTTTTACGCAAGATGAGCAAGCCTCGTCCATTACGCTGAGTATGCCTCTCTTGTCGTCAGGCTGCTCACGATCGAGCATTCTCTGTACATAGCTGCTCAGACGCTCGCCCTCGTCAACCTCGTCGCTCATATCAAAGCCGAGCATTGCCATTGTCTTGTATTTCATCACGGCGCGCTCCTTGTACACGCAGCAACGTCCTTTGGGACTGCGCTTGCGGGGGTACATCTCGAGCAACATACGGTCGATTTCACCTAAGAGTCTATCCTCTTTCCACATTTTCACAAGTTTCGCAAGAAGCTGGTATCTTACGAACATTACATTGTTATTATATGCCATATTCTATTTGGATTGTTGTTGCAAATGTTGCGAAATATTAAAATCTCGGTAAATTTAGGGAAAAAGATGTAATTTTAGTAATTTTGCGGTAACTTTTTTATCAAACATAGGAAAATGTCCCAAAAAGAGCTCGGAAATATAGTCGACAGGCTGGTTGCAGGAGCTGCAATTGAACGCAGCGAGTGGTTGCATCTGCTCACTTTGCAAAGTGAGGAAGAGCGCGGCTACGTACAGCAGCGTGCAACGCAGGTGGCGCAACGGAACTTCGGTAAGGATGTCTTTGTGCGCGGATTGATAGAGATAAGTTCCTATTGCAAAAACAACTGCAACTACTGCGGAATAAGATGCGGCAACAGGGCTGCCTTGCGCTACAGGCTTACAAAAGAACAGATACTGGAGTGCTGCAGGGCAGGTGCCGGATTGGGGTTCAATACCTTTGTGCTGCAGGGCGGCGAGGACGTTGTGCAGAGTGACGGTTGGGTGACCGACGTTGTGTGCGCAATAAAGAGCGAGTTTCCCGACAAGGCTGTGACACTGTCGGTGGGCGAGCGCAGCGCCGATGCTTACAGGGCTTTCCGCGCGGCAGGTGCCGACCGCTATCTCCTGCGCCACGAGACGCGCAGCGATGAGCACTACTCGTTGCTGCACCCAAGGACAATGAGCGCCGCCAAGCGTCGCAATTGTCTCTTTACGCTCAAGGAACTGGGCTTTCAGACGGGCAGCGGAATGATGATAGGCTCGCCGTACCAGACGATGGAACATATTGCCGACGATATGATGTTCCTCGACGAACTGCGTCCGCAGATGATAGGCGTCGGGCCGTTCATTCCCGCATCGGGCACGCCTTTCGAAGATTTTTCGGCCGGCTCGGTGAATTTGACAATTCTTGTTGTATCTTTGCTGCGCCTGCGCTTTCCGCACGCTCTGTTGCCTGCAACAACGGCTCTTGCATCGTTGCACAGCCGCGGACGCGAGCTTGCTATCCTTGCCGGCGCAAATGTGGTGATGCCCAATCTTTCTCCTTCCGATGTAAGGAGCAAGTACAGTATCTACAACAACAAGAAGAGTACGGGCGATGAGTCGGCGCAGCAGATTGAGAGCCTGAGGCAGAGCCTCGATGCCATTGGCTACCGCATAAATTTCACTCGGGGCGATTATAACGACAAATAGAACCATATATATAAAATGTATAACGTAAAATCAAAAATAGCCGAAGAGTTTATAAGTGACAGCGAGATACGCGACACGATGCAGTATGCCTCGGAGAACAAGGACAATCGCGAACTTATAATGTCAATCCTCGAAAAGGCGCGTGCCTACAAGGGTATCTCGCACCGCGAGGCAGCACTCCTTCTTGAGTGCAACCAGCCCGACCTTATCGAGGAGATATATTCGCTTGCACGCGATATAAAGCACCGTTTCTACGGTAATAGAATTGTGATGTTCGCACCGCTTTACCTGTCGAACTACTGTATAAACGGTTGCGTATATTGTCCCTATCACGCAAAGAACAAGACAATACGCCGCAAGAAACTCTCGCAGGAGGAGATACGTCAGGAGGTGATTGCCCTGCAGGATATGGGCCACAAGCGTCTTGCTCTTGAGGCAGGCGAACACCCATTGCAGAATCCTATAGAGTATATACTGGAGAGCATAAACACCATCTACAGCATCAAGCACAAGAACGGTGCAATACGCCGTGTGAATGTGAATATTGCAGCAACAACAGTGGAGAATTACCGCCGTCTGCGCGATGCGGGCATAGGAACATATATCCTGTTCCAGGAGACATACAACAAGGCGAATTACGAGGCCTTGCACCCGACGGGCCCCAAGAGCAACTACGCCTATCACACCGAGGCGATGGACCGTGCGATGGAGGGAGGCATTGACGATGTCGGCATTGGAGTACTCTTTGGTCTTGAGACCTACCGCTACGACTTTGTAGGCCTGCTTATGCACGCGGAGCACCTTGAGGCAACCTACGGAGTAGGACCGCACACCATAAGCGTGCCCCGTCTCTGTATGGCCGATGACATTGACACTGCCGACTTCAAGAATGCTGTTCCCGACGAGATTTTCTACCGTATCGTGGCTGTGACACGCATTGCCGTGCCTTACACGGGAATGATAATATCCACACGCGAGAGCCAGGCGTGCCGTGCCCGTCTGCTGGAGCTCGGAATATCGCAGATAAGCGGCGGTTCACGTACAAGCGTTGGAGGATATGTGCAGGAGGAGGCACCCGAGGATAACTCGGCGCAGTTCGATGTTTCCGACCACCGTTCGCTCGACGAGATTGTGGGTTGGCTGCTCGACCTCGACCATATTCCCAGCTTCTGTACAGCCTGCTACCGCGAGGGACGCACAGGCGACCGCTTTATGACGTTGCTCAAGAATGGTCAGATAGCAAACTGTTGCCTGCCCAATGCGTTGCTAACGCTCAAGGAGTATCTCAAGGATTATGCATCGCCAGAGGTGCGCGAGAAGGGTGAGGCTATGATTAAGCGTCTGCTTCACACTGTGCCCAATGAAAAGGCACGCGCCACTGCACAGAAATATCTTGAGGCGATAGAAGATGGCAAACGCGATTTCCGTTTCTGATTACATTGTAGGGTAATTCAATAAACAGCACGATGAGCGAGACAGCACGTTCCAACCGCTACCATATAGCAATATTCGGCCGTAGGAATGCCGGAAAATCGAGTCTTGTAAATGCCATTGCCGGACAGGACGTATCAATTGTGAGCGACGTTCCCGGCACGACAACCGACGTTGTGTGGAAGAATATAGAGCTTCCGGGGATAGGTGCAGCTGTAATTGGCGATACTGCCGGATACGACGATGAGGGCACGCTCGGTGCAATGCGCATTGAGCGTACACAGCGTGTGGCGCAACGGATAGACCTTGCACTGCTTATGCTGGGCGGCAACCCGCACGACGCAGCATTGGAAAAGGGGTGGAGGGAGCAGTTCGAAAAGGCCGACATTCCCGTCCTTTGTCTCTTTGGACGATGCGACGAGGCTGCTCCTGCCATTGTTGACGAGTGGCGCGAGGTGATGCAGTGCGACATTCACAAGGTATCCTCAAAGACAAAGGAGGGAATAGGACAACTGCTCGCAGCAATGGCGGCAATATACAAGCGCGACGACAACCTCGACGACATTACACATTCGCTTGTGGGGCAGGGCGATACGGTGCTGCTTGTGATGCCGCAGGACAAGCAGTCGCCCAAAGGAAGGCTCATACAGCCGCAGGTGCAGACGCTGCGCAATCTGCTCGACAAGCATTGCCTTGCACTCTGTTGCGCTCCCGAGGAGCTGCAGCAGATGCTCTCTTTGCTGTCGGCGCCTCCTTCGCTCATAATAACAGACTCGCAGGTGTTTGCCCAAGTGAAGGCGCTCACTCCTCCCGAGACGAGACTTACCTCCTTCTCGGTGCTGATGGCGCGTCACAAGGGTGATATCGAGACATTCAGAGCCGGGGCCGAGGTGCTTGTGAACCTGCCCTCAACGGCGTGCATTCTCATTGCCGAGGCCTGCACGCATATTCCGCAGAACGAGGATATAGGCAGGGTAAAACTGCCTATGCTCCTGCGCAAACGGTTGGGCGAGGGGCTGACGATTGATGTTGTTGGCGGAAACGATTTTCCCGATGACCTCTCGGCATACGACATCATAATTCACTGCGGTGCCTGTATGTTCACCCGCCGTCACGTGATGTCGCGCGTGCGCAGGGCAAAGGGACAGCATATCCCCATCACCAATTATGGGATTGCGATTGCTGCGCTTACGGGTATCCTGGATAGAGTGGTGTATTGATTATTGCTTCCCTCTTGGTGCAATTTCAGCTTTTGGCAGGTAGACAGTATTGTTCCACTGCTTTAATCTCGGTATCGCTGAGATTGTAAATGCAATATACAATTGCATCTATCTTGCGCTCCAATATTGAAGTGTCGTGGCAGGGATTGCTCTTCTTTAGTGCTATAATAGTGTCAATAATCTCAACTATTGAGCCTTGAATGTCTGCAGCCGCACATTTTATAGGTATTTCGGACAAGGGTTTGCGGTACAGTTCCAGTGTCTCGCCCTTGCGTTTACCCCTGTGGTAGAGCCACACATAATATAGCCTTGAATTAAGGAGCGCAAGGATATATTTTATATGGTATCTCTTATCGGGACGGGTGATGTAGTAGACATCGGCGCTTGCGTGCCATTCGCATTCGTTGTAACCGAAAATGTTGTTCCTGCTTCTTTGCGGGCACACAATCTTTGCGCCGGTAAAGATGTTGCTGTGTGCAGTGCCGCGTCTTAACAGGTGCCAATAATCGGTTTTCTCGTTGTTCATTTCCCGTATTCTTGTCAGTATAGGTCTATATGGTGCAAGGGTGTGTCTTATGGTCTCCTGCTCTTCGGCCGGTAAATCGGGTGAGGAGAAAATCAATCTTTTTGCTGTTGTCACGTTTGTGCAATAACTGCCAATGTCGGAACTTTTGTAAAACAGTTTGCAGAAGGCGTACTTCTCAATCGGGAAAATTCTTGCAAGGTCCCTGCTGTTATTGCAGTCCAGTACAAAGACGCCGTCGTTCTTGCGTATGTCGTTGCTGCTGATATGGCTCTCTTCGGCATATTCTATGTTGTTATCGGTTATACTGTCGCAACCGCCCATAATTCCTGTGTTTACTTGGGCTATTGTTCCCAATGTGCTGTTGCCTTCCTGGATTTTGTCCAGCAACGATGACAGTATGCCCTCTGTACCCTCATTTTGCAGGCGGATATAGTTCTCCTTACCGTCGTACAGGTTGTCCTGTG
>JAFYSC010000031.1 GCA_017546635.1 Bacteroidaceae bacterium
ACCCTGTATGCCCACACTCTTTGCAGCTTACAAGACCGGCGACTGGACATTCAGCGGTTTCTTTGGAATGCCCGGCGGTGGCGGTAAGGCAGAGTTCAACAACGGTCTTCCCTTGTTCGACAACCTGATTGGTGGCCTTGGCCAGAGCTTTGGTGCAATAGCTCCCATTCCCTTGAAAATCAGCGGTGCATCACAGTTCGAGTCAACACAGTATCTCTTCTCACTCCAGCTTGGTGCTGCTTACAAGATTAACGAGAACCTCTCGGCATACGCAGGTTTGCGCACAAACTACATCAGTAACAACTACCTCGGAACAATCAAGGCAGTTGCTGACCTCAGCGCTCTTCAGATGGGCAAGATGGACTTGATGGCCGTAAACCTTGATATGGACCAGAGCGGTATAGCTTTTGCTCCCATCGTAGGATTGGATTACAAGGTTGGCAACTTCAACTTTGCTGCAAAGTATGAGTTCCGTGCAGTAACAAACATCGAGAACGACACCAAGAAGATGGAGATTACAGCTAACAGCCAGCTCGACACATTTATGCCCGGAATCTCTAATACAATCCAGACAATGGGTGGTGGTGCACTCGGACAATACCTAGGTGGCTTTGCCGATGGCAACACCCTCCGTGCCGACGCTCCCGCTACACTTACACTTGCTGGTTCTTGGCAGGCTCTTCCCCGCCTTCAGGTGATGGCAGGCTGGAACTACTACTTCGACAAGGACGCTAAGATTGAGTCTCTTATGGGTGGCGACAATATGCAGAAGCTCAGCCGCAACACAATAGAGTATCTTTGCGGTGCAGAGTACCAGGTAACAGACAAGCTTCTTCTCTCGGCTGGTATCCAGTTCTCTAACTTCGGTATCAACGACGAGTACACAAGCGACCTCGGCTTCATCAACGACTCGTTTATGACTGGTGTCGGCGGCAAGTACAGCATCAACGAGAAGGTTGACTTCAACTTCGGATACTGCTACGCAAACTACGCTCCCGACAACTGCGATAAGCGCAGATATCCCAGTGGCAGTTCTTTGACACGTTACGAGCGTAAGACACACAACGTATCAGTGGGTGTTGACTTCCGTCTCTAATAAACAGAAAGAACAATCTACATTATAGCAAGGGTGGCAATTTTGCCGCCCTTGTTTTTTTTACGGAAACGGGCGCAGTGATAATGTTTTTATACAAGCTGAACACAGAATTTCATTTTTCGGCCGTTTGTTTGCATAAATAGTTGTATCTTCGCACATATTATGAACTACGAGCTATTCATAGCACGACGACTGTTCGGTTCACCAACGAGAGAGGGACGAATATCGAAGCCTGCCGTAACAATTGCCCAGTGGGGCGTTGCGGTGGGAATTGTCGTTATGATAGTATCGGTGTGCATAGTAGTGGGGTTCAAGCACGAGGTGCGCGACAAAATCATAGGCTTCGGCAGCCACATACAGGTGAGCAACTACTACGAGAGCGACGAGCAGGGAGAGCTGCCAGTCACGGCAAGAGCCGAGGACCTCGACGAGCTTGCAATGGTTGACGGGATAGTAAAGGTACAGACCTTTGTGAGCAAGACAGGACTGATTGCCGCCGGAGAGGAGTTCGAGGGTGTTGTTGTAAAGGGAATAGGCAGCGGTTACGATACACAATTCTTTGCCTCACATATTGTAGAGGGCACACTACCCTCTTTCGTCGACACAGCCGCATCGAACAAGATTGTAATCTCGCGCGCGACAGCCAACAAACTGAAGACCAAGCTCGGCGACAAGGTGAACATATATTTTATGCAGGGAGGAATAAAGGCACGACGAATGGAGGTTGCTGCAATATACGAGACTCACCTGCACGAGATGGACCAGATTATAACGCTCACCGACATCTTCACCACCCGCCGCCTCAACGGCTGGACAAGCGACAAGGCTACAGGCATTGAAATTTCGGTAGCCGAATATGACAAGCTCTACGATATACGGGATAACAGCATTGCCGCAGTAAGCAGCATTGCCAACAGGAATGGCGAGAGGCTGTTCGTGCAGACAATAGACGAGCGCAACCCCCATCTCTTCGCGTGGCTCGCCCTGCTCGACAGCACAGTGTGGATTATCCTTGTGCTTGTGCTGGGCATTGCCGGCTTCACAATGGTATCGGGACTGTTGATACTTATCCTCGAAAAGACCAATCTCATTGGCATTATGAAGGCCATTGGAGCAAAGGACCTGTCGATAAGGAAGATTTTCCTTTACTATGCAATGTTCATCATTGGCAGGGGAATGCTCTGGGGCAATGCCGTAGGACTCGTACTATGTGCAACACAACAGCAAACGGGCATCATAGGACTCGATCCGTCGATGTATTATATGGAGCGTGTACCCATTGAATTTACCTGGTGGCTCGTACCTATGAACATTGGAATGTTCATCATCTCCACAGCTATACTTGTGCTGCCGTCGATGCTCATTTCGCGCATCGCCCCCACAAAAGCTATCAGGTTCGAGTGATATATATACAAAAAAAGACCCGTCGGGTCTTTTTTTGTATATGCTTTTATATTATATCGTATCCGAATAATGAGCCTTTGGCAGTTCTCGACAATTATACCCGAATGCCATAGCCTCACCGTATGCGCCAGCAGAGCGGATTGCAAAAATATCGCCCCTCTCGGTTGCTGGAAGCTCCATATCCTTACAGAACACATCGGACGACTCACATATAGGTCCTACGACGTCATACTCCTCACAAGGTTTCTGCGAGGTGAGATTCTCAATCTTGTGATAAGCACCGTACATTGCAGGACGCACAAGGTCGTTCATTCCTGCGTCCACTATGGCAAACTGCTTGCACGTACCCTTCTTGACGTATGTCACGCGTGTGATGAGCGAGCCGCACTGCCCAACAAGGCTGCGACCGAGCTCAAAGTGCAGATGCTGCCCCTTCTGCAAATGCAGATGCTTGGCGTATGTGGCAAAATAGAGTGCAAAATCGGGCACATCATACTCATCGGGAGCATCGTAGCGTATACCGAGTCCTCCACCCACATTGATGTGCGGGAGCACCAGGCCACGGCTCTCGTGCAACAGCTTCTGCAATTCGTTCACCCTGCCGCAAAGAGCTATAAAATCGTCCATCACAAGAATCTGCGAACCTATGTGGAAGTGCAGGCCTATGAGCTCAACGTGAGGGCACTCGCCGATAAAGTCGAGTACCTCATCGAGCTGCTCGTAGTTTATTCCGAACTTGTTCTCGGCAAGACCAGTGGTGATATTGGCGTGTGTGTGTGCTCCAACATTGGGATTGATGCGGATAGCAATCCTTGCCACCTTGCCACGCTCTGCACATAGGCGCTCTATAGCCTCAATCTCGGGGACCGACTCTACATTGAAGCAGAAGATGCCCGCATCGAGCGAGTAGATTATCTCCTTATCGGTTTTTCCCACTCCTGCAAATACCACCTTATCGGCAGGGATACCCGCCTCAATTGCAGCCTTCACCTCACCGCCGCTCACACAGTCGGCGCCCATTCCCTGTTCCCTTACCGCAGCAAGGATTACAGGGTTGAAATTGGCCTTTACCGCATAGTGAATGTGGAAGCCCTCGTATTTTGCAGCCTCGCGCAACGCCGTTGCAAGCGTCTCGCGCAACAGGTCCATATCGTAGTAATAAAACGGCGTTTCAATATCATTGAACGCCGTTATAGGGAAATTGGTCCTCATTATCCGATGATTACTTCTGAGAATTGAAAATTGTCTCGCTCAATGAGCGCAATGCACGCTCCTTATCCTCCTCGCGCACAAGGAACGAGATATTGTAGTTGCTGCCACCGTAGGATACCATACGCACGGGAATATCCTTCATAGCCTCCATTGCACGAGCCTCGAAGCCCACGTTCTCCCAGTTAAGGTCGCCCACAACGCATATAATGCACATATCGCGGTCTATGGTCACTGTACCGTATTTCTGCAGTTCATCTACAATGTGGTCGAGCTTGCGGTCGTCGTCGATTGAAACAGATACACCAACCTCCGAGGTACAAATCATATCGATAGAGGTCTTGTATGTCTCGAACACCTCGAACACCTTGCGCAAGAAACCGTAGGCAAGCAACATACGGCCCGACTTTATTTTGACAGCAGTGATACCCTCCTTTGCAGCAATAGCCTTTATCTCGCCGGGGCGTGTGAGGTTATTGTCAATGAGTGTACCCTCGGCCGAGGGGTCCATTGTATTGAGCAGACGCACGGGAGTACCAGTGAGCTTTGCAGGCAGAATGCAAGTGGGGTGAAGAATCTTTGCACCGAAGTATGCAAGCTCGGCCGACTCCTCGAAGTGCAGATGGTGCACAGGGCTTGTATTGTCCACTATTCGGGGGTCATTATTGTGCATACCGTCAATGTCGGTCCATATCTGCACCTCCTCGGCATTTACAGCCGAGCCTATGAGAGTAGCCGTGTAGTCGCTGCCGCCACGCTGCAGATTATCGATTGTACCCTGATGATTGAGGCACACGAAACCCTGGACAATGTAGATACGTCCCTTTACATCGAGATCAATCAACGAGAGCAGATGCTCGCGGATAAAGCCGAGGTCGGGCTCGCCGTTCGATGCAAGGCGCATAAAATCGAACGAGTTGAGCAGCACTGCGTCTATGCCCTGCTCCTGCATATAAAGGGCAACCATATTTGTCGACATAAACTCGCCCTGGGCAACAATCTCCTTCTCAAGGTCGGCAGTCAGGGGCTGCTGTGCAAGCTCGCGCAGATGCACAAAAATCTCGTTTACCTTTTCTGTAGCCTTCTTGGCATACTCCTCGGTTGTATACAAGTCCCTTATGGTCTGTTTGTATTTGTCCTGCAACACTGTAGAGTGCTCGCAAGCACCAAGCACATTGCCTATGCGCAGATAGTTAGTGAACTCTATCAACGAGTTTGTTGTTCCCGACATTGCCGAGAGAACAATTATTTTTGTATCTCCGTCGGAAACAAGCTTTACAACACCTTTCATACGCTCTGCCGAGCCAACTGATGTTCCACCAAATTTCAGTACTTTCATTTTTATCTGTTTTATATTGTTTTCCTTTATTGGTGTTGAGCACTCTCAACACTTTCTGTTTCTCCTTTATTTACCTCTATGAGTTTTCTATTCCCGCAATGGAATTCGCGTGCCGGATAAGCCTTGAGCCACTGCTCATTGTGTGTAATCATAATGACTGCAGTACCGTCCTCCTTGCATATACGGCGCAACAGTTCCATTATCTTTGTTCCATTCTCACTGTCGAGGTTACCCGTAGGCTCGTCGGCAAGCAAGAGTGCAGGGCGGTTGAGTATGGCACGCGCAATCACCACACGCTGTTGCTCTCCTCCCGACAGCTCGTGCGGCATCCTGTAGCCCTTCTGCTCAAGCTCCACAAGCTGCAGTACCTCCGATATTCTCCTCTCGCGCTCCTCCTTTTTGCTCCAGCCGGTAGAACGCAGCACAAAATCGAGATTATCACGTACGTTGCGGTCGGTAAGCAGCTGGGAATCCTGGAACACAATGCCCAGACGCTTCCTTAACGCTGGTAGTTTGCTGCGTTTGAGAGTTCTCAGGTCGTACTCGCCAAAAAGCACTGCACTGCCGCCATTGATGTCGACCTCGCCGTATAAAGTTTTTATTAGCGTAGATTTTCCCGAGCCTACTGCGCCCACGATATAGGCAAATTCTCCTGCATCGAGCGTAAAGGTCACATCCTCGAGGATTATCTTCGAGTCTATCTGTATATCAACATTACTGTAGTCGATTATTCTCATTGCCTGAACATATTTCTTATACCCTGCGAAGTTACACAATATTTTCGTAGATAAGCATTTAAGCACCGAAAAAGTTACGTTTTACAAACAAAAAGAGCAATAACAGAGAAGAACTTAACTATAATTAACGATTTTATGACAAAATAAAAGTAAGCCGTAAAAATACAAACAACCCTATAATCAAAAAAAAGTGTTATTTTTGCAGAAACAATTTTATAAAATGGCAGCTACATTTACATCGTTCTTATTTTCAAAAGCTCCCAAATATCTGCTCGAAAAGAGAAACCAACTGATTATGGTGCTCTACGTGTCGATATTTGCCATTATATTCATAAACATATACAAGCCTTTCGAATCCATCCAATGGATTACCACAAAAGGCTTCAGCAGCACAATGTATTTTGTATGGTCGTCCGTGCTGGTGCTGATGGGAATGACGGTTGTCGCCATAAGCCGTCTGATAATGTACAAATACTCCCGCAAGCCGACGCACAACATCACAGTCCTCAAATATATCATTTGGGTATTCATCGAGCTGCTTTTGCTTGCAGGAGCCTTCACCGTCCTTGCAATAATCACCAGCCGCCGAGGAAACATCAACCTCAATTCACTCGACCCGCTGGAGATATACATACAGGCGCTGCAGAATACGGTGTACATCCTCTTTATCCCATATTTCATCTGTATTCTCTATTTTTCGTACCAGGAAAAGGCAGCCAAGCTGCGCCAGCTGATGGACGAGAGCATAGGAAACAAATCGACATCGCTCATCTCGTTCCGCGACGAGCGCGGTGTCCTTCAGCTATCCATTGCAAAAGAGAACCTTCTTTACATTGAGTCGGCCGACAACTATATATGCATATGGTACACCAAGAACGACCAACTGAAAAAACAGCTGTTGCGCATCACAATGAAAGAGATAAGCGAACAGCTTGCCGAAACGAATGTAGTGCGCTGCCACCGTTCGTATATGGTGAACCTGGACCTTGTAAAGGTGATGCGCCGCGAGAAAGAGAATCTTTTCCTTGAGCTAGGCTACCCCAATATCAAGGAAATACCCATTTCAAAGACATACGGAGAACAGGTACTCCGCCGCTTGATGCCAATAAATTAAAAACAGATAAAAACAGACCTAATATGAAAAACATTGCAATATTAGCCTCGGGCAGTGGCTCAAACGCCGAGAATATAGCCAACTATTTTGCAGGTTCCGACTATGCACAAGTGTCGCTCATAGTAGCAAATAACCCCAACGCCTACGTCCTTGAGCGTGCAAAAAAGCTCGGCATCGAGTCGCTCACAATAACAAAGGCCGAGTTTATGGCTGCCGACAGCCTTATCGGGGAACTGCAGAAACGCAACATCGACTTTATTGTCCTTGCAGGCTTCCTGCTGCTCGTTCCCCAGAAGCTCATTGACGCTTACCCCGGACGCATCGTGAACATTCACCCCGCCCTTTTGCCCAAGCACGGCGGCAAGGGAATGTATGGCGAGCGTGTACATCAGGCAGTTGTTGCGGCAGGCGACACAGAGAGCGGCATTACAATACACCTCATCGACGGCGATTATGACAAGGGCACCACATTCTTCCAGGCTACCTGCCCCGTGCTCCCCGAAGATACAGCAGACGATGTTGCCAATAAGGTACACGCGCTCGAATACGAGCATTTCCCTCGTGTGATTGAGGAGATTCTCCATACACTCGATTAAGAGGAAAGAACACCAAAAAGAGCAGTGGAAATAAATTCCCCCTGGATTTTTACGAAAATCCAGGGGGAATACCATATATACAAGCAACTGCTGCTTATCCCTTCATCTGACGATAGGTAGTCTTGGGGAAACGCGCCGCAGTAGTCTCGTCGAGACGGCGTACAGGTGTAGAGTGAGGTGCGCTCTTCACAACCTCGGGATTCTCTATAGCCTCCTGCGCCACCTTCTTCATTACTGCAATGAACTCGTCGAGAGTCTCCTTACTTTCAGTCTCTGTGGGCTCAATCATAATACTCTGATGGAACAGCAGAGGGAAGTAGATTGTAGGTGCGTGATAGCCATAGTCGAGCAGACGCTTTGCAATATCCAATGTGGTCACGCCAGTTGACTTGTCGGCAAGGCCGTCGAACACGAACTCGTGCTTGCATACGCCCTCGATGGGAAGATAATACTCGCCCTTGAGAGCCTCCTTCACATAGTTGGCATTGAGTACAGCGAGAGGACCTACCATCTTCACATTCTCGCGGCCGAGTGTGAGGATATATGTGTAGGCACGCATAATGACGCCGAAGTTTCCGAGGAAGTTGGATACATAACCCGACGAAGTCTCATCGGTATCGAGGTAGAACTTACCCTCGGCATCTTTCTTCACCTGAGGATTGGGCAACAGATGCTCAAGACCCTCGCGCACACCCACAGGACCGTCGCCGGGACCGCCTCCGCCGTGAGGGGTAGAGAATGTCTTGTGCAGGTTGATGTGCATAATGTCGAAGCCCATATCTCCGGGACGGCATTTGCCGAGCACGGCATTGAGGTTGGCTCCATCGTAATAGAGGAGACCGCCACACTCGTGCACGAGACGCGAAATTTCGGGAATCTCAGTCTCGAATATACCGAGCGTATTGGGGTTGGTCATCATAATACCGGCGATAGTATCATCGAGCAGAGGTTTCAAATCCTCAACGTCGACAGTACCGTTTGCGGTAGACTTGACCTCTACAATCTGCAATCCGCACACAGCGGCACTTGCAGGGTTTGTACCGTGCGCACTGTCGGGGACAATCACCTTTGTACGTTTGAGGTCGCCACGCTGGATGTGGTACTGGCGCATAATCATAAGTCCAGTAAGCTCACCGTGTGCTCCCGCATATGGGTTGAGGGTAAATGCAGAGAGTCCGCTAACCTCGGCAAGCGATGCTGCAAGGTTGTAATATACCTCGAGCGCACCCTGTGTGCACTCGGCGGGAGCCTCGGGGTGCAGTTGTGTGAATGCGGGGTGAGCGGCCATCTCCTCGTTTATACGGGGGTTGTACTTCATTGTACAGCTGCCGAGAGGATAGAAGCCTGTATCCACTCCGAAATTCTTGTTCGAGAGGTTGGTGTAGTGACGCACCACGTCGAACTCGGTCACCTCGGGAAGCTCGGGAGTGCTCTCGCGACGGAGATTCTCGGGAAGCCCCTTGCACATACAGCAGCCGTCGAACTGCTTACGGGGAAGAGAATATCCCTCACGACCCTCTTTCGAGAGTTCAAAAATCAATTTGTCATAATTGCGTATCATAGAATATCCTCCTTTTATTATAAGTTCTTAACTGTTTCTACAAGCAGATCAATCTCCTCTTTAGTACGCTGCTCGGTAACGCAGAGAAGAAGCATATCATCGGCAATGCGTACACCTCCAAGAATGCCCTTCTCCAAGAGGGCTGCCTGAATCTTCTTTGTACATACGGTTGTCTTTACGGCAAACTCGTTGAGGAAGGGCTTGTCAAATGCCAATGTGCATTTGCCCGTTGCCACAAGCTGCTCGGCAAGATAATGTGCTCCAGCGTATGAGAGCTTGTTCACCTCCTTGAGGCCCTTGTGGCCCATAAGCGACATATATATAGTTACATACAATGCCATCAACGACTGGTTGGAGCAGATGTTGCTGTTTGCCTTCTCGCGACGGATATGCTGCTCACGTGCCTGCAGTGTAAGCACAAAGGCACGCTTGCCGTCAACGTCGGTGGTGCTGCCCACGATACGTCCGGGCAACTTGCGCACAAGCGCATTAGTGCAGGCAAGATAACCCACGTAAGGACCGCCGTAGTTCATAGGGATACCGAGTGACTGTCCGTCGCCGCACGCGATGTCCGCACCCCACTCTGCCGGGGTCTTGAGCACCGCCAACGCCGAAGGGTTGGCATTCATCACCAGGAGAGCCTTATTTGCGTGGCACTTCTCGGCAACGCCTGTGTAGTCCTCTACAATACCGTAGAAGTTGGGCTGTGCAAGGATTACACCTGCAACGTCACCGCCCTGCAGTTTAGCATCGAGCTCGGCAAGGTCGGTCACGCCCTCTTTCTCGGCAATTGTCTCCACTACAATACCATTGTAAAGGGCATATGTCTCGACAACCTTCTTTACTTTGGGGTTCATTGTTGCCGATACAAGCACCTTGTTGCGTTTCTTTGCAGCAGCCACAGTCATCATCATAGCCTCGGCTGTAGCAGTTGTACCGTCGTACATCGACGCGTTTGTCACGTCCATTCCTGTGAGCTCGCATATCATAGACTGGTACTCGAAAATATATTGCAGTGTACCTTGTGAAATCTCGGGCTGATAGGGAGTGTATGCTGTCAGGAACTCTCCGCGTGATATTATGGGCGCGATGATTGAGGGTGAATAGTGGTCCTCCACTCCTGCACCGGCAAAGCATACGAGCTGACGGTTCTTGCCTCCGAGCGACTCGAAGAATTTGCGTATCTCAACCTCGGACATTGCCTCGGGAAGGTCAAATTCGCGGTTGAACAGCAACTGCTCGGGTATCTCGCCGTAGAGGTCGTCCATCGACTTGAGCCCTGCAGCCTGCAACATCTGTTCAATGTCCTGTTGCGTATGAGGGAAATATTTCATTTTTATATCGATAAAAGGTTCTTAATAAAATTATGCCGACCGGCATTCTATGCGCTGGCCGGCACAATTCCTGTGTCTATTTATATTATTCGCCAATTGCAGCCTTGTAAGCCTCAGCGTCCATAAGGTTCTCTACCTCGGAAGCATCGGAGAGCTTTACCTTGATAATCCAGTTTGCATAGGGGTCGGCATTCACAAGCTCGGGCTGGTCGGCAAGAGCCTCGTTAATCTCAACCACTGTTCCGCTTACGGGAGAGATGAGGTCGCTCGCAGCCTTTACGCTCTCTACAGCACCAAAGTCGTTGCCAGCCTCAACCTCGTCGTCAACATCGGGCATATCTACATATACCACGTTGCCAAGCTCGTGCTGTGCATAATCGGTGATACCTACGTAACCGTACTCGCCTTCAATCTTTACATACTCGTGAGACTCTGCATAGTAGAGTCCTTCCAAAATCTTGCTCATAGTTATTGTTTTTAAGGTTATTATTGATTTTTACTGTTATTTACTTCTTGTAGTTCTTCTCGTAGAAGCGTTTCTTTGTCACCTCACCGGGGAACACCCTCTTGCGGATGCGCACAGCAACCTCGGTGCCCAACTTAGCATAATTGGCATCGATGAGTGCCATACACACGCTCTTGCCTGTCGAAATTGAGTTGTAGCCTGTTGTCACCTGACCTATCACCTTTCCGTCGGCCTCTACGTCGTAACCGTGGCGGGGGATAGCCTTGTCCTTGAGCTCAATACCCACAATCTTGCGCTTGAGTCCCTCGGCCTTTTGGGCTGCGATAGCCTCTTTACCGATGAATTCCTCCTTTTCGAGTTTCACAAAGATGCCGAGACCAGCCTCAAGGGGAGTAATCTCGTCGGTGAGCTCGTCGCCATAGAGAGGCAGTCCCACCTCGAAACGCAATGTGTCACGGCAGCCGAGTCCGCAAGGCTTTACCTTTCCGCTTGCAAGGAGCTTGTCCCACACCTCGTTAGTGAAGGCGTGTGAGCCGTAAAGCTCGAATCCGTCCTCACCGGTGTATCCTGTGCGGCTGATGATTATTGTCTCGCCGTTATACTCAACCTCCTTGCAGGTGTAGAATACCATATCGGCACAAGGAATGCCGAGCACCTCTTCTACAATAGCCTCAGTGTCGGGACCCTGTACGGCAACCTCGCCATAGATGTCGCTCTGATGCTCAACTGTAACGTCGAACTTCTTGGCGTGCTCCATAATCCAGGCAATGTCCTTGTCTATGTTGCCTGCATTTATGACAAGGAAGAAACGCTTGTCGGCCATCTTATATACAAGAAGGTCGTCTACCACTCCACCTGTGGGGTGCAGCATCATTCCATAGTATATCTTGCCGTCGGGAGCATCGGTAATGTCGTTTGTAAAGATATAGTTCACGAATTTCTCGCTCTCGGGACCGGTCACAAGCACCTCGCCCATATGCGATACGTCGAATATACCGCAAGCCTGGCGCACTGCATTGTGCTCCTCTACAATATTGCTATACTGAATGGGCATATCAAAGCCGCCAAAAGGACTTATGAGCGCTCCGAGTGCCACGTGTTTGTCGTAAAGACAGGTTCTTTTATTTTCCATAATCAAAGGAATAGTTTATTGGTTAGTTCTATCAGTTGTTCTTTTGTCATATTCATTATTATACACGAGGGCTCTACCGCATCGAGTGCGCGTGCCACCGACTCTGCATCGAAGGCAATGCCTGTGAGTTTGGCAAGCAGCTCCCCGTCGAGGTCGCCCACAAGGAAAAAGTCGCCCAGGAGATTGGCCCTCCTTATTGTGCCGTTCTTCACCTCGAGGCGAAGCTCGAACTCGCCCACCCCTTCGATGCGCTCGCGGCGTGTAACCGAGTAGGCTGGGTTATTACCGTACACGAACTCGGGCGTAAGGTACTCCTGCTCAATGCGCTCTATCTGCTCTATCGCCTCGATGCCGAGCACTATCTCGCTGGTGCACAAGTTGCCCCGCACAAATTGCTTGAACTCCTCTATGGATATTGTAAGATAGCGGTTGAGGGTTGTCACGTGCTGACGCACCGACTCCACCCCCTTGCTCTTGAGTTTCTCGTCCGACGGGGTTGTAGAGCGTACCATCTTCTCGAGGTCGGTATCGTAGAGCATCGTTCCGTGTACTATGCTGCGGTTGGGCAAATGATAGAATGCGTTGCCCGAGACCTTTTTACCGTCGATGAGAATGTCGTTGCGTCCCGTTGTGCGTGCATCGAGCCCCAACTTATGCAATACGTGCTCCACCATAAGCATATAGCGGTTGAAGGTGAAATTCACATTTGCATCGGGGGTGATATAAGAGAACATTATATTGCTTTTGTCGGCATATACACAACCGCCGCCGCTCTTGCGCCGGTACATCTCAATGCCATTGGCGCGACAATAGCCGGTATCTACCTCGGCATCTATCAACTGGTTGCGTCCGAATATCACAGTTGGCTGCACCTGCCACATAAAGAAATAGTCGGCAGGGGGTAATGCACGCGCAATATACTCTTCCATTGCAAGATAGAAAGGAAGCGCGCGTTGTTCATTATCGGGCAGTGCTACATAAACCATCTGTTACTATATGCAGTATACTATCTGTAGTGTGCAAATGTATGCAAAAGAATAATCATAACCAATTTTTAATATCGCAATTTTGTCCGCTGTTAATAATTATTATAAAATACAGCCGAACAAAAAAAGCGGGAAGCCATTCCGGCTTCCCGCATATATCAAATATTTGCTCTTTTGGTTTAAGCAACCTTCTCGAGACGCTTCATCATAACGAACATAAAGAGAGCCGAGAGGAGGCAGAGTACAATGAATATGCCCCATACCGCAACCAACGAAAGGTCGCCCCAGAATGCCGAACCAACCTTTGTAAGGTAGTTACCGATGGCAGTTGCAACGAACCAGCCACCCATCATCATACCCTTGAGCTTGGGAGGAGCCACCTTGCTCACAAAAGAGATACCCATAGGCGAGAGGAGCAGCTCGGCAAATGTAAGCACAAGGTATGTGCTGATGAGCCAGTTGGGAGATACCAACGCAGCAGACTCACCTGCAGCAGCCTGCTCATTGGGTGTAAGAAGACCCATAGAGCCAATTGCAATAACAGCAAATCCGGCAGCAGCTACCAACATACCGTAAGCAATCTTGCGGGGAGCCGAAGGCTCTTTGCCCTTAGCTGCAAGAGAGCTGAATATAGCCATACTAACGGGAGTAAGAGCAACAACATAGAAGGGGTTGAACTGCTGGAAGATGGGAGCATTTACAGCTACAGAGCCATCGATAGTAGCATACTGGTAACCCAAGAAACCTATTGCAGCAGCAGCCACAGCACCCGAGATTGCCTTAGCCTTACCGCTCTTGCTCTGGAAGAGAGAGAAGAGAGCATATACAATTACGATGATAGCCACAAGGTTCCATACGCTGAAGAGCATGCTCTGTGCACCCTCTGAGCTGCGTGCTGTGAACTCAGCAGCAAAGTATGTGAGTGTAAGACCGTTCTGGTGGAAAGCCATCCAGAAGAAGATTACCACAGCAAACACAAGGCAAAGGGCAATGACACGCGCCTTTGTCTCGGCGGGAGAGAGCTCCTCCTCGGCAGCTGCAGCCTTGCTGTCAGCCTTCTTCACACCACCCTCAACGTGCTTGAATGTACCACGGAAGATGTAATAGATTGCAATTGAAAGAACAAGTGAAGCACAAGCTACACCGAATGCAAAGTGATAAGAATCGGCAAGAGTATAGCCCAAAGTATTCTGGGCATAATCCATAATCTCTACGGCAGCAGTGGGAGCAAACAATGCACCGATGTTGATTGCCATATAGAAGAGAGAGAATGCCGCATCGCGCTTGCTTGAGTATCTGGGGTCGTCGTAGAGATTACCCACCATCACCTGCAAGTTACCTTTGAAGAGTCCTGTACCTATTGAAATGAGCGCAAGAGCACCGACAACTGCCCAATAAGCAGTATCTGCGGCTCCGAGGGGCACTGCAAGCAACAGATAACCCAAGAACATTACAACGATACCGATGGTCACCATCTTGCCATAACCGAACTTGTCGGCGAGAATACCGCCGATAAAGGGCAAGAAATAAACGAATGCCAAGAATGTGGCATAGAAATTACCGGCCTCATCGGCAGTCATACCGAAATTCTCACGCATAAAGAGCGCGAACACAGCCAGCATTGTGTAGTAGCCGAAACGCTCGCCAGTGTTGGCAAGAGCAAGGGCAAACAATCCTTTAGGTTGTCCTTCGAACATAAATTAAAAGCTTTTAGAGATTAATATTATTACTTAAATTATTCCCTGCATAAAAGATTGCCCAGTTCCATCCAAGCGTGCACATCTGTAACCACAATGCCCCAACTGAACAGCAACAGCAACCATTACCGGCGTGCAATATACAGGATATATTCTGCACACATCGGCAACAAAGTGCAAATATACTGTTTTTTCGCATAAAAACAAGCATATTTACTTACATAAATAAAATTTACGGGATATAAATAGAACCGTAATAGGCTGTTACATAAACAGTACCAACAAAATTCGGGATTACCGAAGTTCCCGGCACACAAAATAACAGGGCCGTACTGAAGGACTATTTCTTTTCGCTGTTTATGACATATATGCCAAGCATTGCCAACAGTGCTGCAACAGCATACTTCCAGTAGAAAGGCTCACTGAGGCAAAGGGACGATGTTACCGCTCCCACCACGGGGATAAGGGAATTGTATATTGCAACCTTTCCCACAGGATTGCAGGTGAGCAGTTTGTTATAAAGCGCAAAGCACATCGCAGATATAGTGATGAGCATACACAGGATAGTTACTCCCCAAAGAGTAACGACAGGCAACACGCCACCCATAAACAGCGACGGCACAACCAGCAGCACTCCGCCAATGGCAAGGCTGTATCCCGTACCCACAAACACATCGACCCTGCGTCCCAACCCGCGGGTCATAAGTCCCGCAAAAGCCGAGCACAAGGCATTGAGCACAATCATTCCGTCGCCCATAAATGTAAGGCCCCCACTCTCGGCACCGCCTATATTCAGCGCCATAATACCTATGAAGCCCACAGCGCAACCGACAATCTTGCGCACGGTAAGCCTGTCGCTCTTAAAGAAGATGCAGGCAAGAAGCACAAGCATAAACGTACCCAACGAGTTGAGAATGGCAGCCCTTGCACCGGCACTGTTCGAGAGTCCTATGTAAAAGAAGAGATAGTGCAAGGCTGTATTCAGTAGCGAGAAAAGCAGTATATAAGGCCACCCGCCCTTACCCTCGACCTTGAAGTTTCGCTTGGTGAGGCGTGCAATAAGCAGCAGTGCAAGACCGGCAAGAGAGAATCTTACACCGGCAAAAAGCATCTTGGCGGCCGTCATTGACGATGTTATTCCAAACTCGTCGAATCCTAATTTTATCAGCGGATAGGCCCAACCCCACGCTACAGCGGCAGTAAGGGCAAAAAGCATCACCCACAAAGGGCGCTTGAATATGGAAATTTCACGTTCCGTCATTTCACCTGTCATATTATAAATCCGGCGCGAAGATACACATTTCCCGCGTTTAATAAGCATTTGCAAATATCTAAAATTTCATTTTGGCATCGACACTTATCCCAAAAGCGACTTTTTAATTATTTTTTTGGCAACATAGTTGCTTGTAACATTTTTTTTTACGAATATTGCATAACACTATAAAAACATAACACAATCGAAAAACATCTAAAATAACAATCACTATGAGTAAAAATCCAAAGATTGGTATCCGTCCGACAATTGACGGACGACAAGGAGGAGTTCGCGAGAGCCTCGAGGAAAAGACAATGAACCTTGCAAAAGCTGTTGCAGAATTAATATCCGGCAACCTCAGATATCCCGACGGCAGCCCCGTTGAGTGCGTTATTGCAGACGGTACTATAGGCCGCGTGGCCGAGACTGCAGCCTGCCAGGCAAAATTCGAGCGCGAGGGCGTTGGAGCAACAATCTCTGTTACATCGTGCTGGTGCTACGGCAGCGAGACTATGGATATGCACCCCCATTGGCCAAAAGCCGTTTGGGGCTTCAATGGCACAGAGCGTCCCGGTGCAGTATATCTGGCAGCAGTGCTCGCAGGACACGCACAGAAAGGATTGCCCGCATTCGGCATCTACGGACACGACGTACAGGATATTACCGACAACACCATTCCCGAGGATGTAGCCGAGAAGATTCTGCGCTGGGCACGTGCAGCTGTGGCTGTGGCATCGATGCGCGGCGAGAGCTATCTCTCAATAGGTAGCCAGTGTATGGGTATTGCGGGCAGTATCGTTGACCAGAATTTCTTCCAGGAGTATCTTGGAATGCGCAACGAGAGTGTCGATGAGACAGAAATACTGCGCCGTATGGACGAAGGCATATACGACCACGAGGAGTATGCCAAGGCTATGGCGTGGACCGAGAAATATTGCAAGGTTAAGGAGGGTTGGGACAAGAACCGCCCCGAAAAACAGAAAGACCGTGCCGGCAAGGATGCCGATTGGGAATTCGTTGTAAAGATGACAATAATCGTACGCGACCTTATGCTGGGCAACCCCCGCTTGCGCGAGCTCGGATACAACGAGGAGGCAATTGGACACAACGCCATTGCAGCAGGTTTCCAGGGACAGCGCCAGTGGACCGACTGGAAGCCCAACGGCGACTTTACCGAGGCACTCCTGTGCAGTACATTCGACTGGAACGGCATACGCGAGGCCTACGTGCTTGCAACCGAGAACGACGCTTGCAACGGTGTTGCAATGCTCTTCGGCAAGCTGCTCACAGGCTGCGGACAGATGTTCTCCGATGTACGTACATACTGGAGCCCCGAGGCTGTTAAACGCGTTACGGGCAAGGAACTCACAGGCATTGCAGCGGGCGGTATGATTCACCTCATCAACTCGGGTGCAACCACACTCGACGCAACAGGAGCAAGTACCAACAATGCAGGCGAACCTTGTATGAAGCCTGCTTGGGAGATGACAGAGAAAGATGTGGAAGAGTGTCTCAAGAACACCAACTGGATGCCTGCCGACCGTGACTACTTCAGAGGCGGAGGCTTCTCGTCGAACTTCCTCTCAAAAGGCGGAATGCCTGTTACAATGAGCCGTCTCAACCTTGTAAAAGGACTCGGCCCCGTGCTTCAGATTGCCGAAGGCTGGACAGCAGACATTGAGCCCGAGATTCACGACGTGCTCAATATGCGCACCGACCCCACCTGGCCCACTACTTGGTTCGTACCCCGCCTCGACGAGACAAAAGCACCGTTCAAGGATGTATACTCGGTAATGAACAACTGGGGAGCCAACCACGGAGCTATAAGCTACGGACACATTGGAGCCGACCTCATCACACTTGCATCGATGCTGCGCATACCTGTATGTATGCACAATGTACCCGAGGAGAAAATTTTCCGTCCAGCAGCGTGGAACGCATTCGGAATGGACAAGGAGGGTGCCGACTATCGTGCTTGCCAGAACTATGGACCAATCTACAAGTAAAATAATTTGTAAATAACCAAAAGCGGTGCGCCCTGTGTGCACCGCTCTAAATATTCAAGAGACTATGATAACAAAAGAACATATAAACGAATTTATAGCGCAGGCCCACCGCTACGGTAACGAAAAACTGATGCTTTGCAGCAGCGGCAACCTCTCGTGGCGTATAGGCGAGGAGGCACTCATCTCGGGAACAGGTTCTTGGGTTCCCAACCTCAAGGAAGAGAAAGTGTCAATATGCAACATTGAGACTGGCACACCCGTGAACGGCGTAAAGCCTTCGATGGAGAGTACCTTCCATTTGGGAATTCTGCGCGCCCGTCCCGACGTGAACGTAGTTCTTCATTTCCAGTCGGAGTATGCAACAGCCGTTGCCTGTATGAAGAACAAGCCCACAAACTTCAACGTGACAGCCGAGATTCCCTGCCACGTGGGAAAAGAGATACCCGTTGTACCCTACTACCGTCCCGGCTCACCCGAACTTGCAGCTGCGGTAGTTGAGGCAATGCTGGAGCACAACTCCATCCTTCTTACCAACCACGGACAGGTGGTGTGCGGAACAAGTTTCGACCAGGTATTCGAGCGTGCCACATTCTTTGAAATGGCGTGCCGCATAATAGTACAGAGCGGTGGAGACTATAGCGTACTCACCCCCGAAGAGATAGACGACCTTGAGATTTACGTTCTTGGTAAAAAAAGCAAATAATGGGTAACACATATCTGGCAGTAGACTTTGGTGCCGGCAGCGGACGTGTCATTGCAGGCACTCTATGCGACGGCAAACTGCAAATTGACGAGGTGCACCGCTTTGCCAATAGACAGATAAGGATTGGCAAGCGCCTGTACTGGGACTTTCCTGCACTGTTCCAGGAGATGGTCGACGGACTCAGGGCTGCAGCCGACAAAGGTTATAAGGTAAAGAGCATAGGCATTGACACGTGGGGCGTGGACTTCGGTTTCATCGACAAGAACGGCAATCTTATGGGTAACCCCGTGTGCTACCGCGACGAACGCACAAAGGGACTGCCCGATGAGTTTCTTGGCAGCCCCGAAGAGCGCAGCAGCCACTATGCAACAACAGGCACACAGGTGATGGAGATAAACTCCCTCTTTCAGCTTATCAGTTTGAAAAAGGAGAATGACCCGCAATTGTCAACAGCCCACCGCCTGCTGTTTATGCCCGATCTCTTCTCCTATTTCCTCACAGGCAATGCAAACAACGAATACAGCATAGCATCCACCTCGGAGCTGCTGGACGCACGTAAGCGTAACTGGTCGTGGGAAATTATTGACAAGGCAGGAGTGCCGAGAGACTTGTTCGGCGAGATAATAATGCCTGGAACGGTACGCGGCAAACTGAAAAGCGATATTGCAAAGTATACAGGACTTGGCGAGGTAGAGGTGATTGCCGTCGGCTCGCACGATACGGCAAGTGCTGTCTATGCCCTGCCCAGCGACGAGAAAAACAGCGCGTTCCTGAGTTCGGGCACGTGGTCGCTGCTCGGCACGCTCACCAACGAGCCCATTCTGAACGAAGAGGCACGTACAAGCGGCTTTACAAACGAAGGCGGTGCCGAAGGCAAGATTCGTTTCCTGCAGAACATCACAGGACTTTGGATATTGCAACGCCTCATTGCCGAGTGGACGAAACGCGGCGAGGAGTGCAGCTACGAAGCAATGATAGCCGAGGCAACAGCATCGGACATTGAGAGCATTATCCCCGTCGACGATTCCATATTTACCAATCCCGCAAGTATGGAGCAGACGATACAGGATTATTGCAGCAACAACAATATGCAAGTTCCACACACAAAAGGTGAATTTATGCGCTGCATAACCCTCTCTCTTGCCCAACGTTACCGCAAAGCCATAGAGCAGATGAACAGGCTTATACCCGCCCCTATAGAAAAGTTGCATATCATTGGAGGAGGTTGCCGTAACACCCTGCTCAACCAGCTCACCGCCAATGCAACGGGAATACCCGTATCGGCAGGACCCGTAGAAGCAACTGCTATAGGAAACATACTAATGCAGGCACGGGCAACGGGCGATATATCAAGCTATTCACAGATGAAAGAGGTAATTATAAACAGTGTGCAGCCCACACTTTACACTCCTATGTAGTTTACCACAATAAATCCTGTGGAACAATATATTTAGAGGCGGTGACCCGAAAGTCACCGCCTCTAAATATGAAAACGCATACATTTTATCCTCTTCTGCGCACAACTACCCATCCAAGCGCCATTAGCAAGAGTGCAGTAACCGCCACTGCCCAAATATTAAGTTGCCGCGAGGTTGCACTTATAGTATAGCTCTGCGGAATGAGACGGTTGCCCGTAAGACGATACTCCACAACGCCATCGACAACCGCTCCGTTGCCGGCATCAATTACAGTACCCGGCATAATAAGGTTATAGCGTGCATCGAGCGCGGCTATATCGAACAGGAACTGGCATCGGCCATCGAGTTCCGACTGGAAAAGCGAATCGCCCTTCAAAGAATTTGTAAAGGCATTGCAGCCATAATACTCGTCTATAAACGCCAGGGCATTGTTTGCAACATCAAGCCCTTTTTGGAGCGAGAATTTCAACAGCTCATCGCGGTCGGCAACAAAAGAGTCCCTATCAACAGGAGCATCGGCAACCTCCCCATAATGCTCAACCACCGCGTCGCAGTACAGCGTCAGCCAGCAAGCCGACAGCCAACGCTCCACATCGGCCTGTATCGCATCGAGTCTGTCCTTTGATTCCAAAGGAGTACAACCCTGCATAAGATTGGGCGATCCTGTGAACCAGAACGATGCAACCTCGGGTTTCACATAATCCTCCATCGGCAACGGATATTTATCCTTCAGCGGCTCATACGTCTCATTGAAAGTATAATAAGTGTAGAACCAACGGAATTTCCTCCCTAAGTTGCCGCGAGCCTCAAGCACAGAGGCGTCTATCTGCAACGGCTGCGATGCAGCCATACTACCGACCGAGCCGAAGCGGCGGACAGCAGAGAGCAGCACCGTATCGGAGAGGGTTTTCTTATAGCCGCAGGAGGTGAGTTCCTGAGCAAGGCTGTCATACTGCGCCGGGGACATAGGATAAGGGTGCAAAGTCCTTCCATTGTCTATACTCCAGCTTTTTTCCCAATCATCGAGCGAGAGAAGCGCACCCTTTTCGCCGGAGTCCACCGCACCGACAAGGATAGAGGAGTCGCCCTTGAGAGTAACCGTACGCACACAAGAGCCGTCGCTACACACATTTGTTGTCACTGTAATATCGCGCTGCGCACACGAAGCAACAAGCAGCACCGCTGCCAACATTGCCATCTTATCTGAGATTTTCATAAGTCTGTGATTTTAGATGTTTGATTATACTTACATTGGCTTTTCTCTGCTCGACGTAGCACCTTAATATTTCCCCGGGAGTGCCATTCTTATCGATACTTGAAAAACTGTTACCATATTGTGCCATAATATTTCGATTCTCACTGTAGGACGCAGTATCCTGCACCCCGCCTGCGGGCAACAGAGAATACACCACCGCCACCACCGCAGCCGCATACAGCAGGCGTGCGACAGGCAGCCACAAGGGCTTGCGTACAGGCTTCTTCTCGGGTATTGCCGACATTATAAAATCGGTAAAAGCCTCATCGTCGGTTATTGTAACCTGCTCTCTTTGCAGGCGTTGCAAAATATCATCTTCTCTACTCATAACCTAATTCCTTTAATCGTTTGCGAATGGATTGGCGCGCAACATACAAATTGCTCTTTATCTGAGAGGCATCCAGCCCGGATATTTCCATTATCTCCCCGGTAGAGAGCCCCTCAAGGTGGCTCAGTGTAAAAACCAAATGCTGTTTGGGACTAAGCCCCTCGGCAAGCAGACGTACGACACGTCCAAGCTCACTGTTCTCGAGCCTGCGCTCGGGGTTCTCCTCCTCTACGTACGCCCGCAGGAGTTCCTCGTCGGCCGGCAAAGACTGTTCGCGCTGCTTGCGCCTGAGCCTGTCGAGGCAGACGTGCGAGGCTATTGTATATATCCACGTAGCAGCATTTGCACCTTTCTTATAATCGGATATATTCTGCCACATCTTAAGGAAAGTATCCTGCACGGCGTCCTTTGCCTCCTCCTCGTCGCACAGCATCTTGAGCGCCAAAGAAAAAACCATCCGCTGGTAGCATTGCACTACCGAGCGGAAGGCTTCCCTGTCGCCATCTTTACACTTTTCCAATATCTTCTCGTTTGCCTGCATATTCTTTTCTATTGTAGCTGTCCGCTCATCTTACAACCAATATACGCACGAGCGGCGAGAAAGTCGAAAAACAAAGTGCAAGAATTATCAAAATTTACTGATTCAATAGCTTCTTTTGTTGTTCTCTATGAAAATCCTGAGACCGTCGAGCGTGTCGTTGAAGAAGATTGCCCCGTTCGATGCATCGGATATTTTACGGTTCGATATTGAGATGTTGCGCTCGTGTTCGGGGTAACGGTCGGCATCGGCTATGATTATTGCATCGCACTTTACCGACGGAGCGAGCATCTCGAAATAGCAGCAGGCTGTCTCGTAAGTATTCAGGCGGTTCTCTGCACCAAAATTATATACTCCCGGCATAAGGTTGAACGTAGCGGGAAGGAACTCTACCACCTCGCGCACCCACGTGATGCCGCGGAACTCGCGCACCGAGAATGCTATGGGAGCACGCTCCTCTATTGCCCTGTTTATATTAAGCACAAAATTGGGGTGCACCGGCATATCAGCGCCATTGTCGTACATCCACGTAGCGCGCAGGATTACCGCATCGGGGTGCACCTGAGACACAAGTTGCTCGGCAAGGAGCTTATGCTTGGCATACACAGTCTCGGGCGCCACCGCAACCTCCTCGTTCAACAGCCCATACTCCAGATTGCCGTTATAGACCTGGTCGCTCGAGAAAAATACAAATTTCGCATAGCAGGCTGCAGCCGCACGTGCCATACGCTGGGCGGCAACGGCATTCACCTCGTAGCTCTCATCGGGATTCTGCTCGCAATGTCCGGTATTGGATATTGCAGCAAGATGAAGCACCACCGAGGGGCTGTGCATCTGGAAATAACGCTCTACCGAAGCATCGTCAGTAATATCAAGTTCGGCGTGTGAAGGGGCGAGAATATTGTACTCTGCTGCCCATCGTTTGAGGAAGCGGCTGCCGACAAACCCGCTTGCTCCTGTTACCAATATTGTCTGCATTCGGCGAAGTTAGTTACTTTTATCTACATCTGCAACAACCTGTTATATAAATAAAAGCAAAAATATAAATGTTGCTCAGCGACCCATTTTCTTCGCGGACTTGTCGTTCTATATTTGCAGCAAAAAACGAGTTGCGGGTCAACCGCTATATTGTTGCTTGAATTAAAGTACCTCCAGCGCTAAAAGCCGTATGTGAGCGATACCGTAAAATTGCGTCCCGGAGCACTTATACCGCAGCCGTAGGGGCGGTAACGCCTGTCGGCAATATTCTCAAGCGTCGTATTTACGGTGAGCCCCTCTGTAAATTCATACGACGCACGCACATTGAGTGTGACCCACGCGGGAGAATAGGCATTGCCCGCGGCGTCAAGGGCATAAATCTCCGTTTTTTCCTTCTCTTCCTGCGGCATATCCCCGGCCGCACACTCTGCCTGAAAAGCAGTGTAGGCCTCAACACACAGCCTTCCATTGTCCCACCCCACGGCAGCACGCCCGAAGAGAGGAGCAGCGTGACGCGA
>JAFYSC010000032.1 GCA_017546635.1 Bacteroidaceae bacterium
CAAGGAACCATAGATTCTTGCGTCTACAATGTGCAAATATATGAATAATATTCAGTTCTGCAATAGTGTATGTGAAAAAGATTTATAAGTGAATTTGCTGTAGGCTCTTAAGCAATGTATAATTGCTCGCTTTTTTTACTTTTTGTAGTTCTGCTTTTTTTAGGAGGGATATCTGTTTCTGTTCTTTAGCCCTGCGGGCAGTTTTGCCGATGGCAAACTGTCGGCTTGTCTGATTGAGGGGGTTGGAAGAGATCCTTCCGTCGCTACGCTCTGTCAGGATGGCAAATACGTTGGTTTGTTGTTTTTTGGGGTAAGCCTTCATCTGCACGTTTGAGCGGAGCTCCTCTCCTGCGAGGAGCGTTAATTACTTTTTACGTCCTCCGCTCTTTTGGTTACCCCGTAGTGTTCATCTTTACTTTTCCACTCCTCACCGCTTCGCGGAGCTCCTCTCCTGAGAGGAGCGGTAATTACTTTTTGCATCCTCCGCTCTTTTGGTTACTCCGTAGTGTTCATCTTTACTTTTCCACTCCTCACCGCTTCGCGGAGCTCCTCTCCTGCGAGGAGCGCTAATTACTTATTACGTCCTCCGCTCTTTTGGTTACCCCGTAGTGTTCATCTTTACTTTTCCACTCCTCACCGCTTCGCGCTTTAGCCCTGCGGGACTCCTTTGGGAGGCTAAAGCCTCAGTTGTCACTTGCTTTGTAGCTGCTGGTCTATGTACGAGAGTATCTTTTCTGTCTCGTCGGGGTGAAACCAGGCTATGTCGGTGTCGCGACGGTACCAGGTTGTCTGTTTGCGTGAGTAGATGCGTGTGTTCTGCTTTATCTTTTCTATTGCAAAGGGGAGCTCCCACTCTCCGTCAATGACGTTGAACAGCTCCTTGTAGCCTACGGTGTTGAGCGAGTTGTGGTGGCGCAGGTGATAGAATCTCTTTGCTTCGTCCATAAGACCTTGCTCAATCATTATATCTACGCGGCGGTTGATGCGCTCGTACAGCTCCTCGCGCTCGCGCACGAGTCCTATCTTTATAATCCTGAAAGGGCGCTTGCGCTCCTTGCCGCTACGGAAACTGCTGTAGGGCTTGCCCGTCATATAGCATATCTCCAGTGCGTGCATCACTCTTTTGGGGTTCTTGATGTCGGCTTCCCTGTAGTAGTCGGGGTCGAGCAGGCGCAGCTCGTTGCAGAGCTGGTCGAGTCCCTCGCGCTCGTATTTCTCCTTTATTGTTGCGCGGGTGTGCTCGTCGACGGTGGGTATGTCGTCTATTCCTTTGCACACTGCGTCGATGTACATCATTGAGCCTCCTGTGAGCAGCATAGTGGGGTGCTGCGGGAATTCCCTCTCCAGGAGTGCGAGTACGTCCTGCTCGTAGCGGGCTGCGCTGTAATAGTCGCCGGGGACGAGGTGTCCCACAAAGTAGTGCTTGTGCTGCGAGAGCTCCTCTACGGTGGGTGCTGCCGTGCCTATCTCCAGCCCTTTATACATCTGGCGCGAGTCGGCCGATATTATGGGGCATTGAAGGTGGCTGGCTATGGCAAAGCTTGTCTGGGTCTTTCCGACGGCTGTAGGGCCTATGAGTACTACAAGGGTGTTCATCTTCTTTTGTGTGTAAATGGGATTATAAGAGCACAGCACCTTTCAAAGAGACTCTGCTCTTTCCGGTGCTGTGTCTGTCTGTCGTTTACGGGTAGAGTCTTTTACCCGTGTGTATTGCAATCAATAAAGGTCGTCGATTGAACTTACATCGGCAATGTTGTCAAGGTCGAGTCCGTCGAGGTCCTCGTCGTCGTATGAGTCGCTGCCATAGAACTCGTCGCTGAACTCGTCGCTCTCGGTTACTCCTGCGGGGTTCTTGCTCATAAGCTCCTCGAAGTCGAGTGTCTGCTGCGGTGCCTCGCCGATGGACTTTACGCAACGGGGCTCGTCAAGGTCCTTGCCGAATACTATCTTGCTCAACTCCATAAAGAACACACGGTCGGCAAGGGGGTCGAAGACGTACATCATACGCTGTTTCTCCTCCTCGAAGAAGTCGCCGATAACAGTCTCCGACATCACATAGTTGTCTTCGTCGGAGCGGCTGCCCATATCCTCAAGGGTAATCTCCTGTTCTTTTATCCAGTTGTCGTTGCAGATGAAGAACGATGTCATCTGGTCGTCGGGATAACCGACCGACTCCAATATTGCCTTGTGCAGGTCGAGGAATGTTGCCTCGGAGTCAATCTCTATGTCGCGGCGGAAATCCTCTGCTTCGTCCGATAATAGTCTGAATTTGTATATCATATTTTCTCTGTTCTATTTGTTAACCGATTATTCCGCGTTCCGATTCCTTCTCGATGAAGTTTACAACGTACTCAATCTCGGGTGTCATTGTAATTGTCTCCTTAATCTTGTTAAGGCCGGTTGTTACGGTGTTCTCGCTCTCGTAGATGTGGCGGTAGGCGTTGCGTATGTTTGTTATCACCTCGTTGGGGTAGCCGCGACGGCGAAGACCCACAATGTTGAGTCCGCAGTAGCGGGCGGGCTCTCTGCCTACGATGATGTAGGGAGGAACGTCCATACTCAGGCGGCTGCCGCCCTGTACCATCACATAACCGCCGATGTGGCTGAACTGGTGCACAAGTACGCAGGCGCTCAATATGGCGTTGTCGTCTATTGTCACCTCGCCTGCAATCTTTGTAGAGTTGCCTATGATGCAGCCGTTGCCAATGACACTGTCGTGTCCTATGTGGCAGTTCTCCATCAACAGGTTGTTGCTGCCTACGACGGTCTTGCCGCGTGACGCTGTTCCGCGGTTGACGGTTACATTCTCGCGTATCATATTGTTGTCGCCAATCTCGCAGGTGGTGTCCTCGCCCTTGAACTTGAGGTCCTGGGGTACACCGCCTATCACTGCGCCGTGGAATATCTTGTTGTTGTTGCCCATACGTGTACCGTAGAGTACCGATGCGTGGGGCATTATAACGCAATTGTCACCTATTACTACATTCTTGTCGATGTAGGCAAAAGGGCCTATCTCGCAGTTTTCACCGATTTTTGCTTCGGGGTCGATATAAGCTAATGGACTAATCATAATGTTGGATATTTGTAGTTGTTAGTTCTTTTTAATTATCTGTCCGGTAAAGGTTGCCTCTACGGCAAGGCTCTCGCCTACAAAGCCGTAGCCCTTCATCACAGCCAGGCTGTGGCGCAGGGGCTGTACAAGTTCGACGCGCAGCACGAGGGTGTCGCCGGGAACAACCTTGCGGTGGAATACAGCCTTTTCAATCTTTACAAAGTATGTCGAGTACTCGTCGGGGTTCTCCAGCATATTGAGTATCATAAGACCGCCCACCTGCGACATTGCCTCAATCTGGAGCACGCCGGGCATAATGGGCTCGCCGGGGAAGTGGCCCTGGAAGAAGGGTTCGTTGGCTGTGGCGTTCTTTATGCCCACAATGTAGTTGGAGCCCATCTCGATAATCTTGTCCACCAGCATAAAGGGGAAGCGGTGGGGCAGCAGCTTGCTCACGCGGTTGATGTCGAGTACCGCCTCGCTGTTGGGGTTGTAGATGGGTGCCTGAACCTGGTGCTGACGTATTATCTTGCGCATAGCACGGGCAAACTTGTTGTTTATGGTGTGTCCGGGGCAGGTTGCGATGATGCGTCCCTGTAGGGGCTTGCCTATGAGGGCAAGGTCGCCGATAATGTCGAGCAGCTTGTGGCGTGCGGGCTCGTTGTTCCATACAAGGGGCTTGTGGTTGAGGTAACCCAATTTCTTTGCGTCCATATGGGGAACACCCATAATGTCGGCAAGGCGGTTGTAGCGCTCCTGGGGCATCTCGCGCTCATAGATTACAATGGCATTGTCGAGGTCGCCGCCCTTGATGAGTCCTGCAGCGAGCAGGGGCTCAAGCTCGCGCACGAATACGAATGTACGGCTCGATGCAATCTCCTGCTTGAAATCCTCCATATCCTCGAGTGTGGCATACTGGTTGTAGAGTACGCCCGAGTCGTAGTGCACAAGGACGTTGAGGCTGAACTTCTCATCGGGAAGGATGATGATAGAGTTGCCTGTGGCCTCGTCCTTTATCTCAATCTTTGACTTTATTATGAAGGTGTCCTTCTCGGCATTCTGCTCTTTTACGCCTATGCGCTCGATATTCTCGATGTATTGTATTGCGCTACCGTCGAGAATAGGAAACTCGGGGCCGTTCACCTGCATAAGGCAGTTGTCGATGCCCGAAGCGAAGAGGGCTGCCATCGCGTGCTCTACGGTGCTTACGCGCGCTTCGCCAACTGACAGCACGGTACCGCGTGTTGTCTCGGTAACGTTCTCGGCTATTGCATCGATGATGGGTTCGCCGGGAAGGTCGATGCGCTGTATCTTGTATCCGTAATTCTCGGGAGCAGGGTTGAATGTCACTGTGAGGCTCAGTCCTGTGTGCAGTCCCTTGCCATAGAGCGAGAAGCTTCCGTTGAGTGTCTTTTGTTTGTTGTTCATAATGCAACGTTTTTTGTAGTTGTATTGGGGTGGTTGTCTATGCTGCTGCAGTATATGTTATACTATTATATAATGTAACAGTGGGTTTTTTGTGCAGCCCTTTTGCAACCTTTATTTATTCTTTCTCTTTTGTGAGTGTCTCCACCAGCTTTGTAAGCTCTTTTATCTTCTTGTCCATCGCTGGCAGACGGCGCATATATGCCGAGAGGCGTATATACTCCTTAGCGTCTATTGCGGGTGAGCCGAGAACTGTCTCTCCGCCCTTGAGGCTGCCGATAGTACCGCACTGTGGACCGACTGTGGTGCGGTCGCCGATGGTGCTGTGGCCCGAGATACCGGCCTGGCCGCCGAAGATACACCACTGGCCTATCTTTGTTGAGCCTGCGATGCCCACCTGCGCTGCCATTGCTGTGTGGCTGCCCACCTCATCGTTGTGTGCTATCTGTACAAGGTTGTCGAGCTTCACTCCGCTGTGTATTACTGTAGCGCCCATTGTTGCACGGTCGACACAGGTGTTTGCGCCTATCTCCACATTGTCCTCGATAATCACAATACCCATCTGGGGTATTTTCTCGTAGCCGTTGGGAGTGGGGGCAAAGCCGAAGCCGTCGGCACCGATGACGCAGCCGCTGTGCAGTATGCAGTCGTTTCCTACGCGGCAGTCGTGGTATACTGTTGCGTGGGCATAGAGTACGGTGTTGTTGCCTATCCTTGCCCCGTCGCCGATTGACACTCCGTCGAATAGCATACAGTTGTCGCCAATCTCGCAGTTGTCGCCAATGACCACAAAGGGTGCAATGTAGCAGTTCTCGCCAACTTTTGCTGTAGGCGCTACCGATGCCAATGTACTCACTCCCTGCTTCTTGGGCTTGCTTGCCTCGTATATTGTCATAAGCTTGGCAAGGCTGCCGTATGCATTGTCAACCTTGATGAGTGTGGCCTGCACCTCCTGGGTTGGCTCAAAATCGCGGTTCACAAGTACGATAGACGACTGTGTGCTGTATATATAATCGGTATATTTGGGGTTGGCAAGAAAGGATAGTGCACCGGGGGTACCTTCTTCAATCTTGGCAAAGGTATATACTTCGGCATTCTCGTTGCCTACTATTTCACCGTCTATGAAAGAGGCTATCTGTTTTGCTGTGAATTTCATACTGTTTCGTGTTTAGTGCCTTCTGTGGCGCTTGTTCATTTTGCGAAAATAGTAATTTATTGGCAGATGTACCTCGTTTTATGTCATTTTAGTACATAAAGGGCACTTTTGTTCTGCCGATTATAAATTTTATGGGCACACCTGTAGCTGTGTGCCCTAAGGTATCAGATTACGCCACGCAGCTTGAGCTCCTTCTCCATCTGCTGCTGGTAGTCCTTTGCCTTTTCGCCTGCCACTGCTGCATAGTTCTCGCTGCTGTCGGCAAATATGACGGCACGGCTGGCATTTACCAATAGGCCGCACTCGTCGTTCATACCGTATTTGCATACCTCCTCGAGTGAGCCGCCCTGTGCACCTACGCCGGGTACGAGCAGGAAGTGGTTGGGGACGATGTTACGTACATTCTCGAACGACTTGCCCTGTGTTGCACCTACCACGTACATCATATTCTCGTCGCTTCCCCATTTCTGCGATGTGCGGAGTACCTTCTCGAAGAGCATCTCGCCGTTCTCGTCCTTTGTCAGCTGGAAGTCGTGTGAGCCGGGGTTCGATGTGAGTGCAAGGACTATTACCCAAGCATCGTCGTAGCTGAGGAAGGGTGATACGCTGTCCTCGCCCATATAAGGAGCTACGGTAAGTGCGTGTACCTTCATCTCGCCAAAGAATGAACGTGCGTAGAGTGCCGAGGTGTTGCCGATGTCACCGCGCTTTGCGTCGGCAATGATGAAAATCTCGGGGTAGTTGTCCTTGATGTACTGCACTGTCTTCTCAAGGCTTATCCAGCCCTTTACGCCTGTTGCTTCGTAGAATGCAAGGTTGGGCTTGTAGGCGACAGTGTAGGGTGCTGTCGCATCGATTATTGCCTTGTTGAATTCGAATACGGGGTCTTCGCTCTGCATTACGCAAGCGGGGAGTTTCTTTATGTCGCTGTCGAGTCCTACGCAAAGGAATGAACGTTTCTCTTTAATCTGGTTAACCAATTGTTGCTTGTTCATAATAGTATGTTTTTTGTGGATTTATATTCGTCGGTTTATATTATAACTCGTTCTCTTTCATTCTCTCGGTATTCTCGGCTACAATAAGGTGGTCGATGCAGTCCTGTATGTCACCGTTCATAAATGCCTGGAGATTGTGGATTGTGTAGTTTATGCGGTGGTCGGTAATGCGTCCCTGCGGATAGTTGTAGGTGCGTATCTTTGCCGAACGGTCGCCGGTAGATACCATCGACTTTCGCTTGCTTGCAATGTCGTCGGCATAGCGCTGGTGCTCGCGGTCGTAGATGAGTGTACGCAGACGGGCAAGTGCACGCTCCTTGTTCTTGGGCTGGTCTCGTGTCTCGGTACACTCGATGAGGATTTCCTCCACCTTGCCAGTCTCGGGGTTGAGCCACGGATAACGCAGGCGCACGCCCGATTCCACTTTGTTCACATTCTGGCCTCCTGCGCCGCTCGAGCGGAATGTGTCCCATTTTATGGCGCTCTCGGTTATCTCCACGTCAAAGGGTTCAGCCTCGGGGAGCACTGCTACCGATGCAGCCGAGGTATGCACACGGCCTTGTGTCTCGGTTGCGGGTACTCGCTGCACGCGGTGTACACCCGACTCGTATTTGAGTGTGCCGTACACCTTTTCGCCCGTAACGGTGCAGATAATCTCCTTGTAGCCGCCCGATGTACCTTCGCTAAAACTCGATACCTCTATGCGCCAGCCTTTTGTCTCGCAGTATTTTGTGTACATACGGTAAAGGTCGCCCGCAAAGATGGCAGCCTCGTCGCCGCCTGTGCCGCCGCGTATCTCAAGGATGGCGTTGCGGTCGTCCTGCGGGTCACCGGGGATAAGGAGAAGTTTTATCTCTTCTTCCAATGCGGGTATGGCGGTGGAGCAGTGGTCGAGCTCTTCGCGTGCCATTTCGCGCAATTCGTTGTCGCTCTCGTTGGCAAGCAGGTCCTTTGCTTCGCTCTGTGTCTGCAAAAGGCCTATGTACCGCTTTCGTGCGTTCATTATCTCCTCGAGCTCGCGGTACTCCTTGTTCAGCTTTACATAACGCTTCATATCGGCTATGACAGCCGGGTCGGTTATGAGCAGCGCTACCTCCTGGAAGCGCGCCTCAAGGTCGTTGAGCTTGCTTAGTATGTTGTTTTCTGCCATAATTTATTGCAGAGTTTCTCGGCCCAATTGTATTGGCAAGAATAAACTCCGTTAATGATGTCAATATACGAATTTGCCGTATTCGCTTTCGATGATAAGCTCGTTCTTGTCGGCTGCCTCTACACGTCCTACAATCTGTGCCTCTACACCAAAGCTCTTGCTTATCTCTATTACCTCCTGTGCATACTCGGGGCTCAGGTATACCTCCAGGCGGTGGCCCATATTGAACACCTTGTACATCTCGGCCCAGTCGGTTCCGCTCTGCTCCTTGATGGTCTTGAAGAGGGGAGGGATGGGGAAGAGGTTGTCCTTGATTACCCGCTTGTTCTCTACGAAGTGCATAACCTTTGTCTGTGCACCGCCCGAGCAGTGTACCATTCCGTGTATATGGGGACGCAGTGCATCGAGCAGTTTCTTGACGATGGGTGCGTATGTCCTTGTGGGCGAGAGTACGAGCTTGCCTGCGTCAAGGGGAGAGTCCTCGACCTTGTCGGTGAGTGCGAGGTTGCCCGAGTAGATGAGCTCTGCGGGTACGCCGCCGTCGTAGCTCTCGGGGTATTTCTCGGCAAGGTATTTGCCGAACACGTCGTGACGTGCCGATGTGAGGCCGTTGCTGCCCATACCGCCGTTGTACTCCTTCTCGTATGTTGCCTGTCCGTATGATGCAAGACCTACAATTACATAGACTGCTGCATTTTTTGCGTTGTCAATCACATCGCTGCGCTTCATACGGCAGGTTACAGTACTGTCTACGATTATAGTGCGCACAAGGTCGCCAACGTCGGCTGTCTCACCGCCTGTCGCATATACGCCCACACCCATCTCCCTGAGCTCGGCAAGAAGCTCGTCGGTTCCGTTGATGATAGCCGAGATTACCTCTCCGGGAACAAGCAGCTTGTTGCGTCCTATGGTCGACGAAACAAGGATGTTGTCTGTCGCACCCACGCACAAAAGGTCGTCGATGTTCATTATGAGCGCATCCTGTGCGATG
>JAFYSC010000006.1 GCA_017546635.1 Bacteroidaceae bacterium
CGGATAGGTAGCAATTCTTTCTCTAATACCCACCATATACGGCTATTTCTGCCGAAATTATAAATATGGCGGGGTAACACAAAAATGGTATATGTACCAACCACTTATCACATTTTGCCCTCATTCTGCCATTTTTACGCAAGTTCTTCGTATCTTTGATAGAATCGAAGCCCCTTTCGCTCGCTGTGAAAAATATTCAAGCAAGCTTGATATTTCTCGCTCGCTTATTCGTATCTTTGCAGTGTTATGTCCCAGACACGTTTCTACTATAACGAATTCAGTACTTTTCTGCGTAGCCATTTTGGTTGCAAGGTGCAGAAAATTACTCTCGATGGCGGCTTCACCTGCCCCAATCGCGACGGTACATTGGGACGTGGCGGATGCACCTATTGCAACAACCAGACATTCAGTCCGGCATTCAGCAACAGGACATCGTCCATTGTCAAGCAGATGAATGACGGAATAGCGTTCTTTGCCCATAAATACCCAGAAATGCGTTACCTGGCCTATTTCCAGGCCTACACCAATACTTACGACTCACTGGATAAACTTGTCCAAAGATACGAAGAGGCCCTTACTGTTGAGGGCACATTGGGTATAGTGATAGGAACACGCCCCGATTGTATGCCCGACGAGCTTCTCGATTATCTCCAGTCACTCGCTGAGCGTACATTCGTTCTTGTGGAATATGGTATAGAGAGTACCAGTGACGTTACACTTGCACGCATAAACAGGGGACACAGCTATGCGGCAGCCGTAGATGCAGTAAAGCGCACGGCACAACGTGGAATACCTGTGGGCGCACATATCATACTCGGTCTGCCTGGTGAAGACAGGAAAGCCATAATGCGTCAGGCTGCCGAACTGTCACAGTTGCCGCTTACTACACTAAAGCTGCACCAGTTGCAGATTATACGTGGCACAAGGATGGCGCAGGAGTATGCCGAACATCCCGAAGAATTTTCACTTTTCTCACTTGACGAATACATCGAAACGGTAGTCGACTACATAGAGCGCTTACGTCCCGATATCGTTCTTGAACGCTTTGCGTCACAATCGCCAAAAGAGTTGCTCATAGCTCCCGACTGGGGTATCAAGAACCACGAACTTGTCGACAAGGTGAAACGCCGTATGCGCGAGAGGGACACTTGGCAAGGTAAACTCTACATTTGACATTCCGGCAGAACTGTCTGTTGCATAGAATACATCAAGTTTCTTTTGGTGCTTTGTTGGCAAAGGCTGAATATCCGCAAATGTTCCCTTTGCTGTCTATGCCCATAATGGCACATCACGCAGGGCTGTACGACTATACCGATTTTACCCAAAAGATGAAGGCGGAGCTGCCCGTCTGTATTGGAGTGGGGAAGCCGCTGGACGTAAAATTGGATATGCCTAAGGGAGTGGATTGGCAACCTCAGGATTTTCATCATCTGACAAGAGTGCTATATTCTTGTCTGGTTGATGCCGATTTTTTGGATACCGAGGAATTGTACAGTTGTTCGAGTCTATGCTCTCCAATAAACCTTCGGTATGCCGCAAACTGCATAATATATGCAACAGTGTCCTTGTGTTGGACGAGGTACAGATGCTGCCGACCGAACATCCCGAATAATTTTTACTTTTCTCACTTGACGGGAAGGAGATAGTCAAGTACCGATTCCCAGTTAGGAAACCTCTCAGAACCAAATTGTATCCATTCGCCCTCAAACTCGCTTGTTCCGTTCTTGCCCCTATCATCAATCAATATATCGCCTTTACACAAATTCTTGCAATGTGTGATAACCATCCGTTTGTGGAATACATCATCCAAATAACGGGTTACCCACATTACCTTATCACTCCACGCTGAGGGATTCTTCCACGGAGCTGTTGAGAGTATGTAACAATCGTAATGTTCGCTTAGACGGCGAACTGCATCTATTGCTCCGTCCATTGGCAACATCTGCCCAAATAACCCCGGTATCTCATCATATCTGCCTACGTATTCTTTAAGGGTTTGTTCATCCTGTTCCGCTAATGCAGATTCAAAATCCGTAAGCACACCATCCATATCAAAATAGAGGCGTTTCTTACGCATTGATGCCTCATTTTTGCTTATGTTATAAGTATCACGTATCTCGGTAAGAACAGTGCAATACTCCGATTCGGTCAAAATGGTTTTATAAGGATTATGCTCGCCACGGCTATGATACAGTTTCATTCCACGAGTTGACATCAAAGCAATACGGAAACGCTCGTTTTGCTCAAACATTGCCCTATATGCTCTGCGTATCAAATCTTGAAATTCCTTGCTTTGACGATTTATGGCAGAGCCTTTCCACCATACAATTTGGTCGGTCTGCCAAGTTGTTGTTGTTTTCATTTTGGCTCTACGACCTTTCATTGCACATATTTGTCGTTGCCTATTCGGGTCGTTATATTTGAGCGATTGCAAAAAACCTTCCATACTATGACAAAACACACCTTCAAAGATGAACCTGTTGCTACACAAATTCGACAACACTTGCGATGGATAACCGTTGGATGACCATATATCCAATGCCTTACCTCGCCACACCAGCCATTTTATGTATAAATGTCTCAGTTTTATCATAATTCAGTTATGTTATCGCACTCCCACGCGGGCGCGTAGATTGAAACGTGTTGGAAGAACCGTTGTCCGCTTTCGCTCATAAAGTTACTTCTTCCCTTTTTGTGCAAGCGTCTCTCCCCATTTGTATATGCGGTCTATTGTAGGTGTCTCCACGCCCAATTTGTGCGCGGTGTCGTAGATGTAGCGCAGACCGTGCATAAAATCTTCCTGAAAATAGCGGCTCGTGAGGTCGGGTTGCCAGCCATTGGGGTACTCGGTCATAGGGGTTCTTATTCCTTTGAATCCCTGTATCGAGCGTATCTTGGCGGTGAGACTTTGTGCATCATTGCTCTCGTAGTATGGCAGAATGGGGGTGAGATAGTCGGGTGCGACGGGAAGCTTGGCGAGCACAGCAAAGAGTTCCCGGTCCATTGCAATGAGAAACTCCGATGCACGCTCGTCCCACTCCTCGTAGAAGAGGTATTGCCGGGGGTAGTATGTATTCTCGTCCCAATTGCCGAAAAGCGAGTAGAGACGCGAGGGGTGGAGTATGGGGTTGCTGTTTGTGAAGCTTGCCTCGTAGTAGCTGTTGAGCAGACGGGCGGGGGCATCGAACAGTGTCTCTATGGTTGCTCTGAACTCCTCCTTTTCTTGTGCAGGGCATCTCTCCACTGCAATATTATAGCTTGGCTTGTATCCCAATATGTCCGCGCTCTTTCCGTAGCACCGGGTGCGTGCGATAAACGGTACACGCTGGAACCCCCATAGGGCGATGCTGTCGGGAAGCAGTTCCATTGCCTCGAAGAAAAATCCTGTGGAGCTGAATACGCTGCCCACGAATGTGCCTTGTTTTATGTGCGGTGCAATCTCTTGCAATTCGCTCCTTATTGCGTATCCCGGCAGGCACAGCAGTATTATATCGGCATTGCCCACAATGGTTGCGTCGTTGCTTATGGTGCCGATGGTAGAGACTGTCTCCTTGCCGTCGGGTGTGTATATTGTGAGCTCGTGCGACCACTCGTCGGGGCGACGGGTCAGAATGTCAACCTGTACATCTTCCTTAGCTGCAAGATAGCCGGCAATCACGTGTCCGAGTGAACCGCCTCCGCAGATGCAAATTCTCCTCATTGTTCAGCCTCCATTTGTTCAAGAGCCTCTATGAGTCTCATATTGTCGTTGTGTCCGCGCACTGCTATGCGCATATATTGCTTACCGTCGAATCCCTCTTTTCCGGTACAGTCACGCAACAGAATATTGAAATTCTTGAGCATTGTGAGCACGAGCCTGTTGGCAGTGAAAGGCGGAAGCACCTCGGCAAGGAAGAAGTTTGCCTGTGAGGGCATCACGCGCAGGAATGATATCCTACGCAGCCGCTCCTCGAAAATATCGCGTGTCTCAATGAACTTGTCGCAAGCAATGGAATAGTCGGCCTCGTATTTTGTATATATCTGCATAAAGAACTCGGCAAAGGAGTTTATGTTCCATATGCTGACGCTCTTCTTTATATCCTTCACAATCTCCTTGTCGGCCGAACAGAGTATACCCAGACGTATACCCGGCACTCCGTAGCTCTTGCTTATGGATTTTATGACTATCATCTGAGGATACTCCTCGAGTATGCTGTCGTGCAGCAGGGTATTGTTCTTCCAGTCCAGGCTGAAGTCGACAAAGCTCTCGTCCACAATGAGCCGTATGCCCTGCTCCTGGCACCAGCGGGCAAGCCTGAGTATATCCTTTACTGGAATGAAATTTCCTGTGGGGTTGTCGGGGTTTATGAGCAGTATGCTCTCGGCACGGTTATTGGCAAAGAATGCCATAATGTCGTCGGCCGTGTAGCGGTAGTCGCAGTCCTGCGGAACGAATGTGACGAGCGACTCCTTGTCGCGGCGGTTTGGGTATTCCTCGAATGTGGGGCGTGTTATTCCAAGTCTGCCTGGCAACAGTTCCATAAGTGCTTTTATGAGCTCGGCAGCTCCGTTGCCGGGAACGATATATTCCTCCTTTATGCCCCAGCACTTGCTTGCCAGCAGGGTGTTCACCTTCATTCCCGACGGGTATTCCATTACGAGGGTGCTGAAGTTCGCCTGCATCTCGTCCATAATCTTGGACTGCGCAAAATAGGGGTTTACAAGGTAGCAGTAGTCGAGCATCTTGGGAAAGCGCCAGAATCCGCCAAAGCGTCCGTAGTATTTTCGCAGAATATCCTTCTCCTCGGCAAATAGAGCCTCGGCAATGTCAAGGTCCTGCTTGTCGTCAATCTCGTACCACTTTTCGTTTTTTATGGGCAGTGCCTTGAGTTCCTTGCCGTCGAGCAGGGTTATTACGCGCAGCACATTCTCGTAGTATTCGTTGTTGCCTATTGCCTTTGTGTAAGCTTCGAGAAAAGGAACATATTTTGTACGGCTGAACTCCTTCGAGAATTTGTAGATGTTTACGGTCTTGTAATATTTGTCTATGTCATCATAGCAGAAGGCTGCCTTTGAGACAAAATTCACAATGTTGTTGTCGGTGTCTATACACACCATTGTGCCGTCCATCCAGCTTTCGTATTTTGCCACGAGTGCAAGGTTGGGACGCAGGTCGTTGGTGAGCAGTTGCAATATGCTGTCGTCGAATATTAGGTCCGATTCCAGCAGCAGTGTGTCGTCCTGCTGGAGCGCCTCCTTGGCAAGTGCAAGCGAATATATGTTGTTGGTCTTGTCGTAGATTGGATTCTCTATGTATTCAATCTTCAGCTTGTCGCTATAGCGGTTGCCGATGTGCTCTATGAGTTTGTTGCCCTGGTAGCCTACAACTATTATCACACGTTCAAGGGGCAGGGTGGTGAGCTGCGTGAGCAAACGGTCTATTATACATTCCCCGTTCACCTGTACCATACACTTGGTGTTCTCCTTTGTGAACTCACCCAAGCGCTTGCCCATTCCTGCTGCCAATATTATCGCTTGCATATTAGAAGCCGTTTAATTTTTTATTAAAAAATATATCAAAGCTGAATAATGTGATGGTTTTAAGCAGCTTCTTATTTATTCTTTCTTAATGAAGCCTTTGCTGCCGGTGTTTTATAATGTCCTGCAGTAAGACTCCTGCAAAAATATCAATATTTTGCAAATAAAAAAAGGACAGACTTCACTTCTTTATTACAGGAAGTTGTCTGTCCTTGGATTTTGAGCAATTTATCTGCTTTTACAGATATTTGAGCCTGTTCGTGTTATGAAACAGCAGGAAAAGCCTGCCACAACTTTATCAAGCTCTTATATTGAGGTTAATTAAGCCTCTGTTGCAGTCTCCTCTGCACCCTCAGCAGCTGCAGCAGCCTCTGCCTCAGCCTTAGCAAGAGCCTCGGCAGCCTTCTTCTCGGCTACTTTCTTTGCAATTGCCTCGTTCACCTCTTTCTCAGCCTCAAGACGTGCCTTCTTGTCGTCACGCTTAGCCTGCTCGTTCTTGCTCTTGATACCGTTGAGTGCGCTAGCCTTCTCTGACTTCCAAGCCTCGAATTTAGCCTGTGCTGTAGCCTCGTCAAATGCACCCTTCTTAACACCACCCTGGAGGTGTTTCATAAGATAAATGCCCTCGCGAGAGAGGATGTTGCGTGCTGTATCGGTAGGAATAGCACCGTTGTTTACCCAATAGAGAGCGCGCTCAAAGTTAAGCTCAACTGTTGCGGGGTCGGTGTTGGGGTTGTAAGTACCGATTTTCTCAACGAACTTTCCATCACGTGGAGATCTCGAATCTGCAACCACAATAGAGTAGAATGCGTAGTGTTTACGACCTCTTCTCTGCAAGCGGATTTTTGTGGCCATTTTTAATTTGTATTTATTGGTTAATGATTTGAGTTAGCCGATATCTCGTATCGGCGGCGCAAAGGTAATGCTTTTTATTGTAATACACAAATCTTAACCAAAGATAATTGCACTATTTCTAATATAATATCGCTTTTACTCCTGCTTTTTGCGGCAATCATCTTCAACCGACATAATATGCCTGGGAATTATGCGTCGAAATTTGCTCCTCTTTTGGGGGAAGGGCCATATAATTACCGTACAACGCACGCAGGTAGCAGTCGCAGTCCATTGGTGCACGGTACTCCTTTCCCTCGAAAGGAACCATCCTGTAGCTGTCGAATATGGCACGCGGGAATGTCTCCCGTGCTGCCAGGCGCGAGTAGCTGCTGTATACGCGTCCGCTGCTATCGTAGCTGCATTGTGTGGCTATGCGCTTTATCCTCTTCTGCAGGCTGCGCAGTGTCACAGGGAGAAGTATCGCTTTTGTGAGTGCAAGGCGCATCCTGCGCATAACACCCATACTGCTTGTGAAGATAGAGTTCTTCACGTGCATGTACCGGCGTATCTCTCCGCACTGCAGTGCCTGTTCCCCGTCCTTCAGCCCGTCGAGCGGGAAAATATCTATATACACCCCAAAAACATCCTGCTTGAAGTGGAACTCCTTCACCAGTGTCCCCTTGCGATAGACCTTTGCAAATGCAACGCGGTACTTCTTGTCGAGTTCGTGCGACACCACACGGTTGATGCCGTCACTACCGTTGTACAATTCCAGGAATTTCTCATAATCGGGGCGGGGCATATGTATGTCTATGTCGTCGTCCCAGGGAATATACCCTTTGTGACGTATTGCTCCGAGCAGCGTGCCGTAGGCAAGATAGTAGCGCAGGTTGTGACGCTGGCAAAAGTCAGCGACATCATCCAGTATCTCAATCTGTATCCTCTTAAGTTCTTCGGTAGAAATTTCTCTCATCACTTCTATTTTATAAGCTCGTAATCGCGTGTGCCTACTCCTATCTTCTCGGCGTGCTCAAGGCACGATTGCCACTCCGATTCGGGGGTGGAGTTCCTGAAGTGGTCGTGCTTGTCGCAGAAACCCGGTGCGTGGATGTGGTCGTGAAGCTGGCTGCCGGGCATAGGTGTAGCGGCAAGACAGGCATCGACACAGGCCTGGTCGAGCGCCAGGGGGTCGGTAGATACGAACATTCCGATATTGGGCAATATAGGCGCATCGTTCTCGCAGTGACAGTCGCAGTTTGGCGACACGTCTACCACCAGCGAGATATGGAAGTGGGGACGTCCGTCTATGACAGCCTTTGTATATTCGGCCATCTTGCGGTTGAGCAGTTGCGGTGCGTGGAAATCCTCAAAATTTATCGCGTCGAAATTGCATGCACCCAGGCAACGTCCGCAACCCACGCAATGCTCCTTGTCTATCTGCATTTTACGTGTCTCCTCATTGAATATGAGTCCGTTGTTGGCGCACTGTGCCATACACTTCTTGCAGCCGCGGCACAATTCCTCGTCCACAATCGGCTGTCCGCTTATGTGCTGCTCGGTTTTTCCGGCACGTGAGCCACAGCCCATTCCAATGTTCTTGATTGCTCCTCCGAAGCCGGTCATCTCGTGTCCCTTGAAGTGCGTGAGGCTGATGAAAATGTCGGCATCCATTATTGCGCGTCCAATCTTCGCCTTCTCCACATATTCGCCGCCGACAACTGGGACCTCTATATCGTCGGTACCCTTCAGTCCGTCACCTATTATAATGGGACAGCCAACAGTGAGGGGAGTAAAGCCGTTCTCCCAAGCACAGTAAAGATGCTCAATCGCATTCTTGCGGCTGCCGGGATACATAGTATTGCAGTCGGTGAGGAATGGTTTTCCGCCAAGCTCCTTCACTACGTCCACCACGGCACGTGCGTAGTTGGGGCGCAGGTAGCTTATGTTTCCCATCTCACCGAAGTGCAGCTTTATTGCAACGAATTTACCATCGAGGTCGAGGTCGGCAATGCCAGCTTTCTTTATAAGTTTCTTGAGTTTGGTCGGAAGACCGTCACCGTTTGCCTTTGTGCGGAAATCGGTGAAGTATACTTTAGCTTTTTCCATATCAATTTAGAAGCTGTTTGAATTTCTATTTTTTTTATATCTGAAGCCGTTATTTCGTTGTTTTTTATGTTCAAAATTGCCTGTTTTCTTTTTTCTCTCGGCTACGCAGTCCCTACGCGCCCTCGAAAAATCATAAAACATTCTATTTGCTTTGCGCCAAAATAGGTTGCACTCGCTGAAAAACCAGCAAGTTAAACTTGCATTTTGCTCGTTGACACTATTTTTGACCTATGAAACTCAACGATATGAATCTAAGCAGCTTCTTATTCTTTGACAAAGAAAAGTAAAAAAAACGTAACTTCAAAATATGTACGCAAAAGCTCTCCCAAACACTGTTTAGGGAATAAAGATTATAGCATCGAAACAATCTGCAGCAAATGGACTGTGTATATATAAAAATATTTGTAACTTTGTACGTTGTTATTTGTAATTGAGTATATGGGCGAGAAAAAAAGGTCATCAATATTGATAATATACACCGGAGGTACGATAGGTATGATAAGGAACGCTGTCACAGGAGCGTTGGAGTCGTGCAAATTCGACCAACTATTTCGGCACGTACCCGAGCTTAGACAATTCAATCTGAACATATCGTCGCGTGCATTCAATCCTCCTATTGACTCGTCGGATATGAACCCCTCGTTGTGGAGACGTATCGTAGAGATCATACACACAAACTACGAAAAGTTCGACGGCTTTGTAATTCTGCACGGAACAGATACGATGGCATTCACAGCGTCGGCGCTCAGCTTTATGCTCGAGGGATTGACCAAGCCTGTAATCCTCACCGGAAGCCAGTTGCCCATAGGTGTACTGCGCACCGACGGAAAAGAGAACCTGCTGACTGCCATCGAGATTGCAGCCGCCAAGAACAGCGACGGCACACCACGCGTTCCCGAAGTATGCATATATTTCCACCAGAAACTTATGCGCGGAAACAGATGCACAAAAACAAGTGCCGACAGCTTCAATGCCTTTACATCCTACAACTATCCAAATCTTGCCGTATCGGGAATGGAAATACAGTACAACACCCACTTCATAGCCCCATACGATGCAAGCAAGAAGTTTACTCCACATTACAAGATGTCGAGTGACATCATTATATTCTCGCTCTTTCCGGGAATACAGCAGGGAATTGTCGAGAAACTGCTTAACTCCGATGAAATTAAAGGTATCATATTCCGTACTTTCGGCTCGGGAAATGCACCAAAAGCACAATGGCTGGTCGATGCCCTCAGTGAAGCCACACGCAAAGGAAAAGTCATTGTAAATATAACGCAATGCCATACGGGCAGTGTAAAGATGAAGTTGTATGAAACAGGATTACAGCTTCTGGATGCAGGAATCATAAGCGGACGTGATATGACAGTGGAAGCCGCACTCACCAAACTGATGTATCTGCTTGGCAAGAATCTACCTGTTGAAGAGGTGCGCCGCCGTATGGGTGAGAACTTTGCGGGAGAGATATCAATATAAAAGCACATAACCATTTGTATTCCACACTGCCTGAGCATCCTTCTGGGCACTTTGGGCGCTTTTTATCTCCTCTACAAGCACCAAACAAAACAACCGCCAATAGCGACAAAAGAATTGTCTTAACTTCCAAATCAATATTAAATTATTAAGGGGAAACGTTGTCTCACGCTCTCACATTATTTACATATATATACAATAAATCAAGAAACACAATGAAAAAAGAGATATCCCCCAATGACTCCACCCGCGCCGAAGCATACCAATTATGGATGACATCACCAATGCCAATGGTAACACTCACCAAGACATTCAACATAACCAACATACACCGCATAAGCAAAAGCAATAATCTAAAGCTCAATATGTTACTATGCTGGTGCATTGGCAAGGCAGCAACCCAGACAAAGGAATTCTATACCCTACCCGAAGACGGTAAACTCTTTCAATATGACACATTAGCCATAAATGTCATAGTAAATAATCGCAAAGGCGGTATAAACTCTTGCGACATCCCATATACCGATAATATAGAAGAGTTTAACAAGAACTATCTTGCCCTAACGCAACAAGCACAAGAAAACTGCATAAGCATTTTCAAAGAAGAAGATATGATTATTGGAACATCCGCAATGACAGCCACCGAACTCGACAGCATCATCAATCAATACACC
>JAFYSC010000007.1 GCA_017546635.1 Bacteroidaceae bacterium
CCCTGCCTTTGCAAAGGCAGGGGCTGATTCTTTTTAGTATCCTTATTGTTCATTCTATTATCTCTCCTGTTTACGGATGCTTTCGCGCAGTTCTATGGCTATCGCCAACAGGGCTCTTCTCTTTAGCATGGCTATGGTGTCCTGTACACGCTTGACCGGTAACTCGCGCCACTCCTTTGCTGTGCTTTTTACTTGCGGCCATATCTTGTCGGCAATCTCAATGGCACTTTTGCCCTCTATCACAAGTAACTGCAGTATATCGCGGTCGCGTTTGCATAGCTTGTTGAACGCCTGCCATACGGGAGGCTGCTCGCTCTCTTCCTCCTGTACAAAGTGGTTAAGCTCGTTTATTATGTCGGGACGTTCAATCCACAGTGGGCGGTTCTTCTCTTCCTGTTTCTTCTTGTTCCTGAAGTAGTTTGTTGCGCACCGCGACAAATAGCTTCCGAGAGAGGCACCGTTACGCGATGAGTATAGTCTTAGCACGTGCCAGTCGTTGTTCGACAGATACTCGTAAAAGTCGCCGATTATTGACTCGGGTTCCTCACCTTCGAAGATTGTATTTGCAATGTACTTGAGGAGTGTCCTGCATTTTATGTTGAAGAAATAGTTGCACGCCCTCTCGTCGAGAGGAAAGGATGTCAGTATCTTTATCCACTCGCTGTCGCTGAGAATGGCGTAGCTTGCTCTTTTCTGCTGCATTTTGTTTTCTTTTTTAGTGGCTGGTAATGATATTGTCCGGAATGGGAGTTTTCTGCCTTTCCTTTATCTTTGGAAGATGTATATATACTCGCTGTATCCGGGAGAATCGGTAAGGATTGTCACGGTGTTCTTGTCTTCCATTATTGTGAAGTAGTGCAGCTCCGACTCAATCTCGTACTCGCGGCCGTTTCTCATACCGTAACTGTCATACTCCTTGCTCTCCAGCTTGTAGGGGATGCCTTTTCCAAAGAAATTCATTGCCGAATATACTTCGGGAGTGTGGGCGTATACAAAGGCCATAATATTGAAGCCGTAGTCCTTTGCAATCTCCTTGCGGTTGTATGTATAGTTGTGTGTGTCGTATGTCATATTGCTGCTCTCCTTGCTCTGCTTGTGTACGGTAGCCTGGACAAGCCGCTCGCCGTGCCATTTGTACGAGTACGCAATCTCGGTGGTCTTGTCGTCGTATGTGCTCGATGTGCAGAAGTCCTTGGCGTATGTGAACACCCTGTTGCTCGAGATGGTCTCGGCAATGCCGTTTGTTGTGCGCCAGCCGCTTGTGCGTATCGAACTGATGTAGTCGCCGTCAAACTTTACGAACTCGGTGATTGTGTCGGTATATACGAGTGTGCTTGTTGGTCTGTTGCTCGAGTACTTCGAGTATATTGTTGTCTCGATGCAACGGCTGCCTGTGTAGTCGACGTAATAGCGCAACGCACCCTGACGGCTCTCTTTGATGTCTGTGTCTCCCGAACTTATCGCGTGTTCGTATGTGTAGTTCTTGATGGTGTTGTCGCTGTTGTAGTTGAATGTCCAGTTCTCGGCGGTTGCTGCTCCGTCGTTGTTTACACTCTTGAATGACAAGGACTTGGGGTAGATGGGCATCTTTGTCTGTTCTTTGTAGGGGTCAAATCTATTGCTGTCGTCGCTGCAAGATGCAAGTGCCAGTATGGTTGCTATCACTGCTAAAATTGTTGTACTTTTTTTCATTGTTTTTTTTGTTGAAATTGTTTGCGAAAATAGTATAAAAAAAGGAAGGATTGCTCTTTTTTGTTCTTTATTTGATGTTATTGGTTGGTGTAAAAATCGAGAGCCTCGAAAATCTCGGCTTTAGTAAGTTGTGTTTCCCTTATGTTGCATCTGTCATCCATCAGCTCAAAATTGTCGAGTTGCCTGTCGCTAATAGCCTGCAGTATGCTGTTGTATGCTTTGCAGTCGAAGAGGGGCAATGTGGTTTCTTCCTTGATGTTCGTATAGAATGTCCTCAGCTTGCTTACGGGAAAGCCGTGCTTGTAATGCGACAGGTAGAGTGTGCATATTGCAGCTGCAGCGTATGTCCCTGCGTCCTTATGCAGGGATAAGGCTGTGGAAATTGCATCCTCTATTGTCCTTATGCTCTTGGGGTGCTTGTCGGCTCCAATGATGGCCGATAGCAGTCTGTCTGTAATGTCTATATCCATAAATTTTCTCTTGCAGTGCAAAGATAGTGAAAGGCGAGCGCAGAAAAAAACAAACGTGTTTGATTTTTTTATGCCGAGCCGCCTCCTATCTTGGAGCTTCAGCTCAAAGATCCCTTGGCTCAGAAAAAAACAAACGTGTTTGATTTTTTTATGCCGAGCCGCCTCCTGTCTTGGAGCTTCAGCTCAAAGATCCTTTGGCTCAGAAAAAAACAAACGTGTTTGATTTTTGGAGTTAAATATACCAGTCAGTATGATTTATTGCAATGATGGCAAAATTTTAACATTTGCATAATTCATTATATATTCTCAATACCTTATTATTTTAGTGTACATAAATGTTTGTGCTATGTTCTTAAGGTGGATGAAAGTGTATTTTCATTATTTAAACTATTTCAATTTTTATTTGTCAAACTATTGTTTGATGTTAATAAAACTGTTGATATGATATGAAAAGAAATGTGATTTTTGTGTTGTGTGCATTGTTTGCCTTTGCAGCTTTTGCACAAAATAAAAAGGTTAAGGATGGAACGATTGCCGGAAATGTCATAAGTGCAAGTGAGGGCACTGCCTTGCAGAATGCTGCAATACAGCTCTACTTGTTGCCCGATACTGTATATAAGTCGGGAACTGCTACCGATGCCGAGGGACGCTTCGAACTCAAGGTGCCTGCAGGAGACTACCTGCTCCGTCTCTCTTACGTCGGCTTCTTGCCGCAGGACAAGGCGGTGACAGTCGCAGCCAATAAAAAGAACGATATAGGCAAGCTTGTTCTCAACGACGATGTAGTGGCTCTTAAAGAGGCTGTCGTGACAGCCGAAGCTTCTCCCATTACTATGGTCGAGGATACAACAGTGTACAATACATCGGCTTTCCGCGTGGCTCCAGGCTCAATGCTCGAGGAACTTATAAAGAAATACCCTGGTGTAGAGGTCGAGGAGGACGGTACGATAAAAATCAACGGCAAGACCGTCAACCGCATCCTTATGAAGGGTAAGGACTTCTTCGGTACCGACAAGAACGTGGCGCTCAAGAATGTCCCCGTTGACCTTGTCGACAAGGTGAAATTCTACGATAAGCAGAGCGATTTCTCGCGTATAACAGGAATAGATGACGGCGAGGAGGAGACTGTGCTCGACCTTCAGATGAAGAAGGGTGCCGACCAGGGATTCTTCGGCAATGTCGACCTTGCCTACGGTACACACGACCGCTATTCGCTCAAGAATATGTCGAATTACTTTACATCAACCACACAGCTCTCGGTGGTGCTGTCGGCAAACAACGTGAACGACCGTGGCTTCTCGGGACGTGGCGGTGGCGGTCTCTCGGCACACAAGGACGCTGCCATCAATTTTGCGACAGAGACCGACAAAGTGGAGTTTGGAGGTAATGTGCGTTACCGTCACAGCGACACCGACAACCTGTCGTACAGCTCATCGGAGTACTTTATGACACAGGGCGTGAGCAACCAGTTCTCGAACAGCCGTAACCGCAGCTTCGGACGCTCGTCGAATGCCAACGGAGATTTCCGCATAGAGTGGAAGCCCGATACACTCACAAATATCATTTTCCGCCCCTCATTCTCTTACGGAACATCGGACAACTGGTCGAGACAGCGCTCGGCGACATTCTCGTCCGACCCCTTCTCGTTGCTTAACTATCCCACCGACAGCTTTGGTGCTGTGTACGGCGAGCTCGAAGACATAGCGATAAACAGCAGCAACAACGAGAGTATGAGCACAGGCGAGAACCGCTCGGTAAATGCAACGATGCAGGTTAACCGCCGATTGGGCAAGCCCGGACGCAATGCTTCTTTCGATGCAAGCGTGCGTTACAGCGACAGCGACAATAAGTCGGCGTCGACAAGCTTTGCAAGATACTACGAGGCTACAGCTGGCAGCCGCGGATACGACCACAAGCGTTACTCTACTACTCCCGGCGAGAATTGGAGCTACAATATGCGTGCAAGCTATACTGAACCTCTGCTCCGTAACCTCTTCCTGCAGTTGAGCTACCGCTACGACCACAGCTACCAGAGCAGTGACCGTGCCACCTTTGTGTTCGACAGCATCCCTACAGACATCTACCATCTGGCACTCAATAGCGACTATCATTTCCCCGGATTGCCCGATAACTACGAGTTGTACCGCGACAATGACCTTAGCCGTTACTCGCACTACCGCAATACACGCCACGATGTTCAGGTGCTGTTGCGCTACGTGACCGACAAGATGAACCTGAGCGCGGGTATGACCTGGATGCCCCAGACATCGAAGATGAGCTACCGTTATCTTGGACTCGATACCATACTCCGCCGTACGGTGTACAATATAACCCCCAACCTGCGTCTGCGTTACAAGTGGAACAAGACTACCACGCTCAATGTTATGTACCGCGGCTCGACAAGCCAGCCCTCGATGACCGACCTTCTGGACATTACCGATGACAGCGACCCGCTGAATATCTCAAAGGGTAACCCCGGGCTCAAGCCCTCTTTCAACAGCCGTTTGAATGCGTTCTTTATGACAAACAACCCCGAGACGCAGACCGGATTCTCGGCTAATGTTGGTTTCAACAACACCTTCAACAGCATTACCCGCAAGGTTACATACATAGAGGAGACTGGAGGACGCATCACGCAGCCTGTAAACATCAACGGCAACTGGAGTACAAACGGAGGTTTCAACTTCAACTCGGCATTGCCCAAGAACAAGAAGTTTACCTACAGCACAGGTACAAACGTCAGCTACCAGCATCAGGAGTCGTACATAAGCATCAACCGTAACAGCAACAGCCAGCGTAACAAGGTGCATACTACGAATGTAAGCGGGAATTTGAGATTGGGCTACCGCAACGATGTGTTCGATATCAATCTCGACGGCCGATTGAGCTACTCTCACTCCGAGAGCAAGCTGCAGCCCGAGAGAAATCTCGATACCTGGAATTTCTCTTACGGTCCAAGCGGTAACGTGAAGTTCCCCTGGCACAACCTTACACTGTCGACCAATCTTTCGATGAACAGCCGTCGCGGATACGAGGACCCTCAGTTCAACACCAACGAACTATTGTGGAATGCGCAGCTGTCGGCAGGCTTCCTCTCGAACAATGCACTCACAGTGAGCCTGCAGCTATATGATATCCTGCACGAGCAGAGCAACGTGAGCCGCAACATAAGCGCCATAATGAGGAGCGATTCGCGCAGCAACGCCATCTACCAATATGCTCTTGTACACGTCATCTACAAGATTAACTCGATGGGTGACAAGGAGACACGCCAGCGTATGCGCGGAATGGGAGGCTTTCCCGGTGGCGGTTTCCCTGGTGGCGGCTTCCCTGGTGGCAGAATGCGTGGATATTGATTGGTAAAGCATAGCAATGTTTAAATTGGAAAAAATAACTGAATAAATTGAAAAAAACAGACAGCACGTTGGCGGTTGTCTGTTTTTTGTTTATGTTCGCAAGAGTTGTCTTCTGTTTATGGAACATACGTTTATTCTTGAACATATCTTCTCCATTCTCTATTGGCTGAACGCCATTGTAGCAATAGGAATAACGGTGAGTGTGGTTCTCGACAACCGCAACCCCGTGACAACCTTTGCGTGGATTTTCGTGTTGCTTTTCATCCCTTGTCTGGGGCTTTTGCTCTACTTCTTCTTCGGACGCGATACGCGTCGGCGCAGGTATATACGTCGCAGGCTTAGGGAAAGGATAGGGCAAAAGAGAATTTTTACCTCCGTCAGCGCCCGACAGGCTCTCCCGCCAAAATATACAAACATCATTACATATCTCGAAAAAAGCTCCAATGCCTATCTCGCAACCGACAGCAGTGTGGAGCCTATATATGATTGCGTGCAATTCTCGCGGCAACTGCTAAAGGCAATAGCGGCTGCAAAGAGACACGTGCATATACAGTTTTATATTTTCGAGGAGGATGATTTTGGCAATGCCGTAATGGATGCTCTTGTGGCGAAGGTTGCCGAGGGGGTAGAGGTTCGCCTCATATACGACAGCGTGGGCTGTTTTTCGGTAAAATCGTCGTTCTTTGGACGCTTGCGCGCGGCAGGAGGCGATGTGGTGCCTTTTCTCAAGGTGCATTTCCCACTGCTGACCAATAAGGTGAATTACCGTAACCACAGGAAACTTGTGGTGGTCGACGGCTCTTTGGCATTTATCGGAGGATGCAATATCGCAGTCCGCTATCTGCGCGGGATAAATGGCGGCTCGTGGCGCGATACGATGCTTGCCGTACGCGGCAGAGGGGTGTACGGCATACAGTCGTCGTTCCTGCTCGATTGGTACTTTGCGTCTGGTGCTATTGTGAGCGGTTCCGGGTATTTCCCCGAGCAACAGGCTATGGGTGACGCAAGTATGCAGGTGATGACATCCAATCCAGTGGGTGAGTGGCGCTCCATTCCCGGGGCGCTTGTGGCTGCGTTGATGAGTGCAAAGGAGTATGTCTATCTGCAGACGCCCTATCTTATGCCGAGCGAGAGCGTGCTTGCCGCAATGCAGAATGCTGCGCTTGCCGGCGTGGATGTGAGGCTTATGATACCTGCAAGGTCCGACAGCCGCCTTGCCGATTATGCTTCGTACTCCTATCTTGGTGTGCTGATGCGGGCAGGGGTGAAGGTATATCTCTACGAGAAAGGCTTCCTGCACGCAAAGACCCTAGTGAGTGACAATGCGCTTGGCGTTGTAGGGTCGGCCAATCTCGACTTCCGCAGTTTCTCATATAATTTCGAGATTTGCGCCTATGTGTATGATGAGGCTCTTGCAAGGAGTATGCACGGGCAGTTTATGCGGGATGTCTCCGATTCCCGACAGCTTACGTTGCGCGAGTATGAGTCGCGCGGTCTGTACAGACGTCTGCTCGAGTCGGGTGCAAGGCTCTTCTCGCCCCTTTTGTAATAGGGGGATTGTAGGCTGTCAATCTTCCTTATGGGCAAAGAATGTGAAGTTCACACTGCCGTATGCGATGTGGCGCAGAAAGCAGGGGTGCTCCTCGAAATTATTGTCCTTGCCGTGCTCAAAGATGAATATGCCGCCTTTCTTGAGCATATTGCTGCTCATTATGAGCTCGGGAATTTCGGGCAGTCCCTTGAGCGCGTATGGAGGGTCGGCGAAAATGAGGTCGTAACTCTCGGAGCATCGACGTATGAAGCGGAATGCGTCGTCGCGTACGATGCGCCATGCCTCGTCCTTGAGCGCTGCTGACACCTTTTTAAGGTGTGAGTGGTGCAGTGGGTCCATCTCTACTGATGTAACCGAAGGACAGCCGCGTGAGAGCAGCTCGAGGCTGATACTGCCTGTGCCCGAGAATAGGTCGAGTGCCGATGACTCCTCGAAGTCGACACTGTTCATAAGTATGTTGAACAGGTTCTCTTTTGCAAAGTCAGTGGTTGGACGCGCCTTGAAGTTACGGGGGACATCAAAGTGACGTCCTTTGTATTTGCCGCTTATTATTCGCATAGTAGTAGTGCTTGAAGGTCGAAGGGTATTTCGTTTATTCTGTTCAGAAGGTTTGAACGGAACAGTTCGTTGGGGTTCAGTCGCTCTATGTTGCATATGAATTGCCGTAGCAGCGGGGTAATCTCTTCCACGCTCTTGTCACCGCAAAGATACAGTGTGTCCTCCTGCTGCGACAGCTGCTGCTCTTTCCAGATGCTCAACAGGTAGAATGCCTGGTCGTGCGTGTGTTCCGAGGCGAAGCTGTTGGCAAGCAGCAGGGTGCTTCCGTTCATCGCCAGCATATGTGTCTTGCCCTTGTGGAAGAATGCCAGCATATAGCTTCTTTCATCTGGCTGCTTGCGGGCTATGAAACCCAATAGTATGCTTGCCGAGGCATATATGGATATGTCTCCAATCTGTCTCAGGCGGTTGTACAGTACTTCGTCAATAGAAAACAGGATTGTTGCCCCTTGTGCCGTAAGGCTGTTTGCAATGATGCGGTTCTCCTTGGGCGTGTCGGGGAAACAGCTGCGGTAGAGTGTGCCGTGCTCTTCGGCATTGTCGTATTCTGCCGGCAAGACCGTGTAGCTATCGGTTGCCAATATGACTTTTACTTCCTTGTATCTCTCTTGTCCGGCAAACGGACATTTGCTCCAGGCTGCGTCGAAATTGGCTGCCAGGGGGATGTTGCAGTCGGTCTGGTAGTGGTGATACCTGAGGGTGTCGGGACTGTTTGCCGTATAGCTGCAAAAACAAAATCCATCCGTACTTATACGAATGGATAATGTTGTATGTGTATTATGGGATACTCTATCCATAGAGTAATTATTCCCAGTTTCCGGCGTTGTTGTTTGCTTGCTCTACATCACCTACCTTAAGTCCGCAGTAGCGGCCGAGCTTCTTCTGTGCGCTTATGAGGTTGCGCATCTCCTGGTCGTTGACACCTGAGAGGTATGTCTCGTAGGGTGTGCGTGCCTCGAACAACCACTGAGGGGTACCCGACTTGGTTGTGTCGCAACGTGTAGCAAGCTCGAACTCTACACCGTTACCGAAGGGAACGTATCGGAGTGAGTCGGCGCAGAAGTCCTTGCCGTAGATGGTGTCCATAAGTGCAATCCACGATGTGTCGCGGCGGAACTCGCGCAAGCCCTCCTTGTCAACCTCGTCCCATTTCTTTGTCTTCTGTGCCTTTGCAATCATATCGAGTACCTTCTGCTCTGTAAGGCCACGCTCGAGCTGTTCGTCGTTAAGCTCGCCAACCTTAAGGATGATGGGCATTTGGGCTGTCTTGATGAATGTGATGAGTGAATCGAAATTATCGGTATAGCTACGGTCTTGAGTGTTGTTGCGATACTCGATCTGTGCAGTACGAATGTCGATGAGGCGTGCGATGATTGCCTTCTCGCGTGCAGAACGCTCCTCACTGAATTCAATAGGATCCAAGATACTGCGCACACTGATGTATGCCAAGCCTACAATTGCTGCCAGGAGCAATAAGTTTAATGCTAATTTCTTCATAAGGTTAAGTTATTTTTTTGTTTTATTATTCTTGGAGTGAATATATTTGTTTACCTTCGTGTATGCAAATACTTTGCAAAAATAAAATAAAAAAACGGAATTACGTTTTTATATTCAATTTTTATTGTCAAAAAGTGATAAATAAATATTTAACATCGCAAATTAAGTCAAATTTTCCTTTTGTTCCAACTCTTCAGCAAGAAAAAACAATAGAAAAATTGGCCGATTTCCTGTTGTGTGACGACGACAGGCGGCTCTTTATGCTCTGTGGCTATGCTGGAACGGGAAAGACTACTCTTGTGGCAGCGCTGGTAAAGACGCTCGGACAACTGGAGAGGCGAACTGTGCTCCTTGCTCCCACGGGCCGTGCGGCAAAGGTATTCTCGCTCTATTCGGGGTGTACGGCACGTACCATACACAAATGCATATACAGGCAAAAATCAATAGTAAACAATACGGTTTTCACGCTTGGCGACAACAGGCACAAGAATACGCTTTTCATTGTCGACGAGGCATCTATGATTGCCAATGGCGGAATGTCGGGATTCGGCTCGGGAGCATTGCTCGACGACCTTGTGGAGTATGTCTATTCGGGTGTAGGGTGCTCGTTGCTGTTGCTTGGCGATACGGCACAGCTGCCTCCTGTGGGCGAGGAGCATTCGCCTGCCTTGCAACCCGATTATCTGCGTTCTATGATGCTCAATGTGATGCGTGTCGAGATGACGCAGGTGATGCGCCAGACGGAGTTCTCGGGTATTCTGCATAATGCTACGATGTTGCGCGGAATGGTTGCCGATGGTGTTGTGGGGCAATTCCCGCCGGTCTGTTTCGATGGCTTTGCCGATGTCTGCCGTGTATCGGGCGAGGAACTGATTGAGGCGATAGAAGGGTGCTATAACGAGGCCGGAATAGACGATACGGTGATTCTGTGCCGCTCCAACAAACGTGCCAATGTCTACAACGAGGGCATCAGGCGCAGGATTCTTTACAGGGAGGATGAACTGAACAGGGGCGACCTTCTTATGGTGGTGAAGAACAACTACTATTGGCTCGAAGAGCTTGGCAAGGAGGACAAGACCCTGCCCGAGAAAATAGATTTCATTGCAAATGGCGATGTCGCGCAGATTGTGCGTGTGGGTGGCATAGAAGAGATGTATGGTTTCCGCTTTGCCGATGTTACCCTCTTCTTTGTCGACTACGACTGTGAGATGGATGTGAAGATTATGCTCGATACGCTCACAAGCGAGTCGCCATCGCTCACGCGCGATGAGAACGAGCGTCTTTTTGCTGCGGTGTGGGAGGATTATCCCGAGATACGCTCAAAGCGCAAACGTATGGAGGAGATACGCAAGAACCCCTATTACAATGCCCTGCAGGTAAAATATGCCTATGCGGTGACTTGTCACAAGGCGCAGGGTGGACAGTGGCGGCGTGTGTTCGTGGATCAGGGCTTTGTTCCGTCCGAGAGTATGACTGTCGATTATTACCGTTGGCTCTACACCGCTTTTACCCGTGCAAGCGAGAGGCTTTATCTTGTCAATTGGAAAGATGGCAGTTCTGCCCGATGAACAGTCCTTGCAACCTTCCAACAAAAAGATGGTGCCCTAAAAGTAAAAATGGGGCACCAACTTTTTGTTGTATAGCGTAGTATGTGCTATGTTCTTATATCAGGAGCAACAGGATTACTACTGCGGGAACAGCAAGGATGCAGCTGTCCAGGCGGTCGAGTATGCCGCCGTGTCCGGGAAGGAAATTGCCCGAATCCTTAATCTTCATTTCGCGCTTCATGCAAGACTCGATGAGGTCACCGTATGTGCCGGCAGCCACGACGACGGCTGCCACCAGCATCCATTGCCAGGTGTTCAGTACATCGGAGAACTGTGACATTACATATCCTGCAATGATTGCGACGGTTGCACCACCTGCAAATCCTTCCCAGGTCTTCTTAGGCGAAATGCGCTCGAACATCTTGTGCTTGCCAATGAGGCAGCCTACGCAGTATGCTCCGCTGTCGTTGCACCACAGGAATACAAATACCGATAAGGGAAGCACGTAGCTGTACTCGCCACTGTATGAAGCGAGGATGTTCAAGAGGGCAAATGGCAGGGCTGCATATACCTGCGAGAGGACAAAGTATGCAAAATTGTCCAATGCACTGCCTTCCTTGCGGTACAACTCACGCACGAACATATACAGTATCAGGAATATGTACGGTGCAGCCAGTATCATGGGTTTGCCGATATTCATGAATGAGATTGCAAAAAGAACAAAGAACAGGTACACTCCGCCAAACACAGCAAGGAGTGTGCTGAAACTTGTTTTTTTGTAGCTGTGTACGATGTTGCAGAATTCATTTACGGCAAGTCCGGCTGCTATGGCAAAAAGTACTCCGAACGAAATGTAGTTGTAGAGCATTGCCCCAAGCAGAACTGCGACGAATAGTATTCCGCTCGCAGTGCGTATCAAGAAAGATTTCATAGTATATGAAGCTGTTTTAAGTTTCTAAAAAAGTTTTTATTATATTGGAAGCTGTCATTTCGTTGTTTTTTATGTTCGGAATTGCCTGTTTTCTTCTTTCTCCCGGTTACGTAGCCCGCTACGCGCCCTCGAAAGATTATAAAACATTCTATCTGCTTTGTGCCAAAATCGGTTGCTCTTGCTGAAAAACCGGCAAATAAACTTGCGTTTTGCTCGTTGGCACTATTTTTTGACCTATAAAAAACTTAACGGTATAAATCTAAACAGCTTCTATGTTTTTATTGCTGTTCTTCTGTTTTTTGCTCGTCGTTACTGGCGTTATTGTCTTTGTTCTCGAATATCTCTTCGCTGCGCGATGTCCAGGGGCGTTTGCCGAATATGCTCTCTACGTCTTCGGCAAGAATCACCTCGCGCTCAATTAGCAATTGGGCAAGACGGGCGTGTCCCTCGCTATGCTCCAGCAGCAGTTTCTTGGCACGCTCATATTGGCTGGCAATAAGGCTCTTCACCTCGTTGTCTATGAGTTCGGCGGTGTTCTCGCTGTATGGACGCTGGAAGGAGTACTCGCTGTTGTTGTAGTAGCACAAGTTGGGGAGCTTGTCACTCATACCCACGTATGCAACCATTGCGTATGCCTGTTTGGTAACGCGCTCAAGGTCGTTCATCGCACCGGTTGAGATGTGTCCTGTGAACAGCTCCTCGGCAGCGCGTCCGCCAAGTATGGCGCACATCTCGTCGAGCATCTGCTCCTTTGTGGTTATCTGGCGCTCTTCGGGCAGATACCAGGCTGCGCCTAGTGCACGTCCGCGTGGTACAATGGTAACCTTAATGAGAGGATTGGCGTGCTCAAGGAACCACGATAGTGTGGCGTGTCCGGCCTCGTGTATTGCTATAGTCTCCTTCTCCTTTGCTGTCATTACCTTGCTCTTCTTCTCGAGACCTCCGATAATGCGATCTACAGCGTCCAGGAAGTCCTGCTTGTCTACGGCTTTCTTCTTCTGGCGTGCCGCGATGAGGGCTGCCTCGTTGCATACATTGGCAATGTCTGCTCCCGAGAAGCCGGGTGTTTGCCTTGCAAGAAGGTCAATGTCGACCGATGCGTCGAGCTTCAGCGGACGCAGGTGTACTTTGAACACCTCTTTGCGCTCATTGAGGTCGGGCAGGTCCACGTGAATCTGACGGTCGAAACGGCCTGCGCGCAATAGCGCCTTGTCGAGAATGTCGGCTCTGTTGGTGGCTGCCATAACGATTATTCCGCTGTTGGTGCCGAAACCGTCCATTTCGGTGAGCAACTGGTTGAGGGTGTTCTCGCGTTCGTCGTTGCCGCCCATAGAGGGGTTCTTTCCGCGTGCGCGTCCCACAGCGTCAATCTCGTCGATGAATATGATACAAGGTGCCTTCTCTTTTGCTTGGCTGAAGAGGTCACGTACGCGCGAAGCACCGACTCCCACGAACATCTCCACAAAGTCGGAACCCGAGAGCGAGAAGAACGGTACATCGGCTTCACCTGCAACAGCCTTGGCGAGCAATGTCTTTCCTGTTCCCGGAGGGCCTACCAACAGTGCTCCTTTGGGGATTTTTCCTCCAAGGTCGGTGTAACGCTTGGGATTGCGCAGGAAGTCGACAATCTCCTGTACCTCCTGCTTTGCTCCCTCCTGGCCTGCTACGTCCTTGAAGGTAATGCGGTTCTTGTCGTCTTTTTCGAAAAGCTTGGCTTTCGATTTGCCTACATTGAATACGCCTCCGCCGCCGGCACCTCCTCCGCCGCTCATTCTGCGCATAAAGAATAGCCATATTCCTATAAAGAATACAAGCGGAAGAATATTCACCAGGAAACCGCTCCAGTATTTGGGCGATTCCTTATATCTTACAGTTCCTGTGAATTTGCCTTCGGCAGTGTTCTGGTTGACGAAGTCCTCGAATTTCTCTATCGAGCCGATGCGTGTCGACACGATGGGGCGCTCATCGGCCTTCTGGGGGGCAATTCCGAATATGTGCAAGGCTGAATCGCGTTTTACGTATGCCTCTACCTCGTTGTTGTCGAATACGATGAGCTCCGATACGTATCCTTTGGATATGTATTCGTTGAGTTGTGAATAGTTTACCTCTTTGCTGAAGGATGTCCCGTTGCCGCCAAAAAGGTAAAAACCAAGCAGGGCGGCTCCTGTTACTATGTAGAACCAAGTGAAATTGATTCCCGGACCCTTTCCTTTTTTGTTGTTCTTTTCTGTCATAAAAATCTTTATCTGTTACTTTTAATGAACGTTGCAATGCGTGGCAATGATGCTTGTTGTGCCATACATAGGTGTTGTCCTTATAAACAGATTGTCCTTTTTTGTTGTATCTATCAATCGATGTCGGGAATTGCTGTTAATTTTGCGTCGGCCCATAGGTGCTCTATGTCATAGAAACTGCGTACGTCGGGCTGGAATATGTGTACAAGCACTTCGCCATAATCCATAGCTACCCATTGTGAGTTGCGCTGTCCGTCAACGGCGTAAGGCTTGTATCCTATATTCTCCATAAGTCCTTCCCAGATAGAGTCGGTTATTGCGCTCACCTGTGTATGGGTGTTTCCTTCGCAAATGACAAAATAGTCGCAAAGTGAGCTGCCTAATCCCTTGAGGTCGGCAACTACTATGTTTTTTCCTTTTTTCTCTTGGATTGCTTCGATTATCTGCTCGATGAGCACTTGTGCACTTAAATTCTTGTTCGGCATACTGATTTTATGCTAATTATTATACTTGTTGTTTGCTAATTCTTTGCGAAGATAGCTAGATTTATCCTCATTTTGCCTAGTAAAACAAAAATTTTTATCTTTTTGATGAAAAAAAGTCCCGAAATTGTTTGTATGTAAAAAAAAAGTAGTATCTTTGCATCGCAATTAGGACTTGGGCGATGGTGTAATGGTAACACTACAGATTCTGGTCCTGTCATTCAAGGTTCGAGTCCTTGTCGCCCAACAAAGGTAAGTCGCTTCATTTGAAGCGACTTTTTTGTTTGTTTACGTTGCCGGTACACTTGTGATATTGTATATATTGTTTTTTGTTCTGTTGCACGTTTTATCGGACGCAAATAAAAAAATGGGGCTCAAAAGCCTACTTTTTGAACCAGCAATCCCTGCCAGAATTTACTCTAGCAGGGATTGCTTTCTTTCAAAATAACTTTTGGGTCAGCCCGTCTGTAATGTGATTATCCCTCTATAATCTCGAACACCTTGTCTACTGCGGCCCTTATACCTTCGGCGTTCTTTCCGCCTGCCTGTGCAAAGTGTGCCTGGCCGCCACCGCCGCCTTGCATCAATTTTGCAGCCTGGCCTACAATCTTGCCTGCGTTGATGCCTTGCTCCACGAGGTCGGCTGTAGCCGATATTGTGAGCTGGGGCTTGTCGTTGTGTACGCTACCGATGACAATGAGCAGGTTCTCGGGCTGCTCGGCACGGAGCATAAATACAATGTCCTTCACTGTAGCTGCGGGAAGGGGGAGTATGGTGCTTATGTAGCGCATTCCGTTCTTCTCCTTAATCTCCTGCAACAGCTTCTCCTTTACGGTGATGGCTTTCTCGCGTGCGTACTCCTCGATCTCTTTCTTGAGCTCGGCATTCTCGGCGATAGATTTTACAATCGTAGCCTTGAGGTTGGGGACGTTGTTGAAGAGGGCGTGTATCTCTTTCATAAGCTCCTGGGCTTTCTCGAGGTGGTTCTCGAGTGCCTCGCCTGTGATTGCCTCGATACGGCGTACGCCTGCGGCAACAGAGCTCTCGCTGATGATTTTCACCATACCGATGCAGCCGGTTGCGGGTACGTGTGTACCTCCACAGAACTCTATTGAACTGCCGAACTGCACCACGCGTACGTGGTCGCCGTACTTCTCGCCGAAGAGTGCAATAGCGCCGAGTGCCTTGGCTTCTTCAATGGGGATATTGCGGTGGTCGGTGAGGGGGATGTTGCGGCGTATGCGCTCGTTTACGATTCTCTCTACCTTTGCAATCTCCTCGTCGGTAACCTTCTGGAAGTGCGAGAAGTCGAAACGTATAGCCTCGGGTGTGACGAGTGAACCCTTCTGCTCAAC
>JAFYSC010000033.1 GCA_017546635.1 Bacteroidaceae bacterium
AAACAGTGCGAGGTACGTTCAACCGCTAGTTAGACGCGCGCAGCGTGGCTAACTGAGGGCGGTCCGCATCACCCTTAAAACAGCCGTAAGCCGCAATGGCAAGCAAGTGCCCGACCGAGTGCACGCAGTCTTGAGGCACGAGCAAAGGGAACTTGCGACAATTTCTTTTGTGCAAGGTTTTTTGTTTCTTTTTTTCGCAAAAAAAGAAAACAGAAGAAAACTCTACAATGAGAGAATAGCCGGAGAACAACACCGAGAAAGTGGCTGAAAGAGTTTTACACACTAAATGCCTACTGAGCCCAAAAAAAGACTCTGAAACCACAATAATCCAGCAAAAACGACCGGCACCATTAGTTGGTGCCGGTCATTTTTATCTGTTCCTTACGGAGAGCATTACTCTGCCATCTTCTCGGCAACGAGCTTCTTCATTGCATTACCACGAAGGTCACGTGCTACGATTGTACCGTCGGGTGCAAAGAGGATAATCTGCGGAATACCCTTGATACCATAGAACTGTGTAGCCTCGGCATCGTCCGATGCATATAACTGGGGATAGTTGATACCCTCGCTCTCGAGAGCCTTCTTAAACTCAGCCTCCTTATCCCATACGTTTACACCAAGAACAACGAACTTGTCGCCACCGTATGTATTCTGCAACTCTACAAGGTTGGGAATCTCGCGACGGCAGGGACCACACCACGATGCCCAGAAATCAACGAGGACATACTTGCCCTTGCCTACATAGTCGCTCAAGTGAGCCACTGTGCCGTCGAGGTTCTTGCCGTCGAAATCGACGAACATCTTACCCGCAGAAGTCTCGGCAACCTTCTCAAGAGCCGCAATCTCGGACTTGACAGCAGACATTGTAGAAGCGTATCTCACCTCGGCAACCTTTGCATTGAGAGCCTCAATGCTATTGTAGTTTGAAACGGTCATAGAGAGGAGATAAGCACCAAGGATGTTGTCCTTGTTCTCGTCGATTGCATTTTCGATGCTTGCATTTATCTCATTCTGTGCGACTGCAAGATAGTTCTGCACGCTATCCTTGTCGGCACCCTGCTGCATAAGGGCATTGTAACCGTTGCGCATCTCAGCAGCCTTGGCATTGATGGCATTCACAACATCCATCATCTTCTCGTTGATACCGCCATTGTCGGCCCATACAGTCTCGTCACCCATTGTCACTGTCACCACAGTACCGTTCTCGACCAGCACGTTGGTGCTCATACGGCCATATTTCATTGTAAGAACAGCAGGATTCTCCAACGCCTTGTCCGACGCAAAAGAGAACGCTCCGTTCTCGACCTTTACGGTATCCAAGCAATTTGACTCGTGCAACAGATAAATCTCCTTGCCATCCAGCGATGCATTGTTTACCTTTACATCGATTTTATAACCTGCCGACTGTGCAAAGCCCGATGCCGCAAAGAGGAACATCGCAGCTGCAAAAAAAAGTTTTTTCATATCCAATGATTTTTAAGTTTATAATCTTGTTGACACAACAGGTTACTAAGGTAAGAATAAAATGTTAATATTCACCTCTTTTTAACGTTATTTATAATTTTGCCTTTCATCGGAACCAACAGAAAGCAACCCCACTGCACGGCCATACTTCCCCGAGTGATTTATAAGAACATCCTTTCCCAAAGAGTTCTTCCGAACAACCGGCACATCGAAATAATCGTGCGAGTGGCCTCCCAATATAATATCAATACCCTCCGTAGCGGCAGCAAGCTGTTCATCGCCACACCCCCAGGGAGCATCAAAACCCAGATGCGAAAGACATATTACAAGCGAGCAGCCCTTTTTGCGCAACTCATCGGCACACCTCTGCGCCGCCTCAACAGGCGAGCTGTACACCACCCCGTTGCAATGTTCTTTCAGCACAAGTCCCTCGGGATTGGGAGAGAGCCCAAAGAGACCAATCCTTTTGCCGCACTTTTCCACTACGGCATACGGCTGCACAAGACCCTCGCAGGGTGTACCGGCAAACTCGAGATTGGCGCACAAAAAAGGGAAGCGAGCCCTTTTCAACAACAAGGCCAGATTCTCGAGTCCATAATCGAACTCGTGGTTGCCTATAGCCGCCGCATCATAGCCAAGCAGGTTCATTGCATCGACCTCATAAGCACCTTTGTACACATTATAATACAGAGAGCCTTGCGAGAAGTCGCCACAATCGAGCAGCAACAGATTATCGGTGCCCACCGAATCGCGGACAGACTCTATAAGAGCCGCCCTGCCCGCAAGACCGCCCTGCCCGCTCTTTTCGGGTTCTATCCTGCTGTGCGTATCGCTCGTATGCAGAACCGTCAACACACTATTGTCCGCGCCGTTACAGCCAGGCAGGAGCAACAATACAACCAACAGCAGAAGGCTATCAAAACTTTTTTTCGTCCACATCCTACGTCATATATAAACCGACAAAAAACATCAATCGCACTCAATAACCTTTACACGTCCGTCTACCGCGGCATCAACCGCCCTCCCCCGCACATACAGAGCAGAGATATAATCGAGCACAAGTTCCCTGAGCGTTACACCATACTCTTTTCTATCATATCCCTGCACCAACGTCGACAGTCCGTCGTTGCCCTGCGCCAGATAGTTGTTAGTCACGACACGGAACTCACTTTCTTTCCAACTATCATCAACACCTGGAAGCAAACAACCGCCCACAACGACCTTTTTACAAGATAGATTGGAGCCGCATCGGGATATTTCCATACGTGCACCGCCGATAGCCTCACCGCCCACCCGTGCAACCTCGCCAAACAACTGCAGCAGCTGCTCGCCGTTGAGTGTAAGCGTTATAATAGAGTTCTCGAACGGAAAGACATTATAGACATCGCCAAAGGTTATCACGCCTTCGCTCAGTTCACTCCGCAGCCCGCCCTTATTCGTAATTGCAACATCAATTTTCTCACCAGTAAAGAGACGCGCCCTGCAAAGAAGCGCATCGGCTGCGAAATTCATCAGAGGACTTTCGGGACGCTCGGCAACAAGCGTAGCGGCAGCATAGCCCACAACTGGAGACTTTATGCTATCTATTGCAGCTTTTCCCTGAACGAGTAACCGCCGCATAGGTACAGAAAGGGACTCGCGCGCAGCAGCAGACACCGCGACGTTGCCTCCCACTATCCTCACAGCCTGCTCCTGACGCCCGCACGACAGGAGAGAAAAGAGAAGAAGGGCAACAATTGCAACATTGGGTTTCATAATTGGCAGAGTAAGTTTCTCGAGTGCACAAAATTAGGATATACACGCAAAAAAACAATTTCTGTTAACATATTTTACACAAGCGGCAATGAAATATGGAGAAAAACCGGCGGAAAAGAAAAATAATTCGCGCTTTATGAGACTGTTAACAAAAAAAGTCTTATCTTTGCACCCGCTTCCGGCGTAATCGCTGTCAAGGAAGAGTTACTTGATATGTTGCGTAGGAGAAAATCACAATTTAACAAAATCACAACAATGGATTTAATTAAAATTGCAAAAGAAGCATTTGCTACTGACGTAAATCGCGAAATGGAGTTTCACCCCGGTGACACAGTTACAGTAGCATACAAGATTATCGAGGGAACAAAGGAGCGTATCCAGTTGTACCGCGGTGTAGTTATCAAGATCTGTGGCCACGGCAATGAGAAGCGTTTCACCGTACGCAAGATGTCAGGTACTGTAGGCGTTGAGCGTATCTTCCCCTTGAACTCACCCTCTATCGACAGCATCACTGTAAACAAGAGAGGTCGTGTTCGTCGCGCTAAGCTTTACTATCTGCGTGCCCTCACAGGTAAAAAGGCTCGTATCAAAGAGATTAAGGGCTAAGCAGAATCAAATGCAAATAAAAAAGAGACCAATTTTGGTCTCTTTTTTATTTTATGGGGAAACCCCGACGTACATCCATCAATTGAAAGGGTTGGATTCCAGGCTACACTCCTCGATAAGAGCCACTGCAGCCTCTTCGTCGCAATCGTTCACAAGCACCCAAACCTCGCCGCCAATAGACGGATAAAATGAAGTAACAGCCGAGAGAGTTTCATTCTTCAACATACAAGCGATGTTATTGGCCTCGAGCAGGCCCTGCACAAGCTGCGCCTGCCACAGGTCTCCGTTAAAGACCTTCACCAAGTGATTCTGTACAACCTTACCGTTCATAATATACCTCCTTCTCTTTATCTAACAAACAATCGAATGCCCCTATTAGTTGCAGATATTGGCAAATATAAGGATTATTAGAGACGAGAAGGTCATTTATTTGTTAAAATCATTTAAAATATAGTATACTTCATTCTTTATCTCTATTTTTGTAAAAAGGCTGGCAACAAGTATCCGCACTAAGGCGCGGAAAGAGATACAACCTATGAAGAGCCTTGGATACTATCCAATTGATTATAAACAAGATTAAACAACTTATTATATTATGTTAGACGTAAAAGTTTGCCTCAATGAGGCCGAAGAGATGATGGACCTCGCCATAATGCACCTCGAGGAAGAGTATTCACACATACGCGCAGGAAAAGCCAACCCCCACTTGCTCGACTGCGTACGCGTAAGCTCATACGGTTCCGAAGTTCCTTTGAACAACGTGGCAACAATAACAACCCCCGACCTTCGCACTATCAACATCAAGCCCTGGGACAAGAGTATGTTCAGTGCTATCGAGAAGGCAATCATCGACTCTCCCGTAGGCATTATGCCTGCTAACAACGGCGAGGTCATCATTGTTGCAATTCCCCCTCTCACCGGAGAGCGCCGCCAGCAGCTTGTAAAACAGTGCTCACACGAGCTCGAGACTGCAAAGATAAGCATCCGCAACGCACGCCGCGACGCAATCGACCAGCTGAAGAAATCCATCAAGGACGGTACCCCCGAGGACGTGGCAAAGGACGGCGAGGAGAAACTGCAGAAGATACACGACAAGTACATAAAGAAGGCCGAGGAGCTTTTTGCAGCAAAGGAAAAAGAAATTATGACAGTATAACGTGCAGGGAACAGTAGTCAAGAGCGCCGGCAGCATATATTCGGTCCGCACGGCCGACGGCATCAAGGAGTGCAGGATAAAGGGCAATTTCCGACTCAAGGGAATAAAAAGCACCAATCCCGTAGCAGTGGGCGACTATGTAAAGATAGACGTCCGCGAGAATGGTACTGCATACATTGTAGACATAGAGGAACGCCGCAACTACATTGTGCGTAAGGCATCGAACCTCTCGAAACAATCGCACATCCTTGCCGCCAACATAGACCAGTGCTTCCTTATTGCAACAATAAACCACCCTGCAACCTCAACCACCTTCATCGACCGCTTCATCGCCTCGGCCGAGGCATACAGAGTGCCTGTCGTAATTGTATTCAACAAGATAGACCTGTACAATGACGCCGACAACGAAGAGCTCGACTACCTTGAAGCCGTATACCAGAGCATAGGTTACCCTTGCCTGCGCCTGTCGGCAACCGAAGGAAAAGGCATTGAGGCCCTCAAGGAGATGATGCAAGGAAAAGTATCGCTGCTTGCAGGAAACTCGGGTGTAGGAAAGTCAAGCATAATAAATGCCATTTCGCCAGAGACAGCTGTGAAGGTGGGCGAAATTTCGCGCATACACGACACGGGAATGCACACCACTACTTACTCCGAAATGTTCGAGCTTATGCCCGACAGCTACATCGTGGACACTCCGGGAGTAAAGGGGTTCGGCACATACTCAATGGAAAGCGAGGAGATTGCACACTACTTTGTGGAGTTCTTCGAGCTATCGGCAGGCTGCAAATACGGCAACTGCACGCACACGCACGAACCGGGCTGCGCAGTACTCGAGGCGCTGGAAGAGGGACGCATTGCCCCCTCGCGCTACCAGTCGTACCTGAGTATGCTCGACGACAAGGAAGAGGGCAAGTACCGCACAGCGGAATAAGAAGAGAGCCTGCGTGATATACCAGGCATCCATTTCATAGCAGACAATACTTTACAAGTGAACCACAACCGTTCACACAAGTATCTGTCTGCTTTTTTATCGGATTTATTGAATACACACAACACAACCGGCACAAAGCAGCAGATTTGGCTTGCTGTAACTTTTTTCATACAATACTGGCCGACACACATTCCCAAAAGGCATAATTCAAGACATACAACAGTAAATACGTCCAAAACAAAACAAGAGGAACATTTCAACAAAAAAGGAACATTTCAACAAAAAAGAAACATTTCATTTTGTTTTTATATAAAATTTATTTTTCTTTGCGATAATAAAAACTGACAAAGCGTGTTGAAGCAGCCCCATATCAAGTTTTATACACAGGGTCTTCAAATGCACAACGATAGCATAAAGCATCGGAAAGAAAAAGAATATCTTTAACACACTATATTATGAGCATTTTCGGAAATCAGGATGGAGACAGGAAAAAGTCGGAGCAATTGCTCGAAGACCTAAAGCAGGAGATTGCCTGCCGCGACAATGAAATTGCAAAACTGAAAGAAAGAATACAACAATTGGAGAGCAGCCAGCCTGTTCCCGTCAATAGCGGTACTCCCGAGAATGGAGCGCCCGACGGCAGCACTGCCGAGCAATCCAAGTTCGAAATTACTTTCCCCGACTATACAAGCGAGTTTGAGGCCTTAAAGAATGCAATATCCGAGATAAAGGCCTGTACCGACGCTATGAGAGTGAGTGTAGAGAGACGCGAGACAATCGACGAGAATATGCGTTCGATACATAAGGAAATGGAGCGCTATAAAGCCGATTTCTTCGCCAAGATAACACAGCCCTACCTGATGGCAATGCTCGACCTGCACCGCCGTTTCCACGAGACATATACATACTTTGACCATCTGGACAACACAGAGACGGATATGGCAGAGCTGTACCAGAAACTGCTCAAGGAATTCAAAAGCGCAATCGATGCATTGGCCAACCGCGCATATAACGATTTTGGAGCCGAATATTACGAGCCGAGTACAGATGACAGGTTCGACCCCAAGGTAATGCAATCGATGAGCATAATAAACACAAGCAACCCCGAACTGCACCTGAGTATCTCCCGCGTACTGTACGGTGGATTCTGTAATGCCGAGACAGGCAAAGTGATACGTCCTGCACGCGTAGAGTGCTACAGATACGTTGCCGGGGAGCAGGAACAACCCGAACAAGAAGAGACAGCAAACAAATGATAACAGATAAAATATAACTATGGCAGACGACAAATCAAGAGCGGTCTACGGAATAGACCTTGGTACAACATACAGTTGTATTTCGCAAGTAGACAAATACGACCAGGCAGTAGTACTCAGGAACTTCGAGGGCGACTCTACAACTCCTTCGGTAGTGTACTTTGAGTCGGAGACAAATATGATTGTAGGCAAGGAGGCGAAGAATATGCTTCCCGTAGAGCCCGAAAAGACAGTCTCTTTCATCAAGCGCCAGATAGGCAACGACGAGGCTTTTGACAAGAGCAAGAATACCACTCCCTACCACTGCGACCCCGTAGAAATCTCGGCACTTATCCTCAAGAAGCTGGTTCAGGACGCCAACGACCTGGGCGACAATCCCGAGCCCATCAAGGACGTTGTAATCACCTGTCCTGCATATTTCGGAAACAAGGAGCGTCTGCAGACAAAGCAGGCCGGTATAAGCGCCGGACTCAACGTATTGGCTATCATCAACGAGCCTACAGCTGCTGCAATCTCATACGGATTGAAGGTTGACGAGCGCCGTACCATCCTTGTATACGACCTTGGCGGCGGTACATTCGACGTTACCATCATCGTTGTAAACGGAGGTGCAATCAAGGTAATTGCAACTGGTGGCGACCACCACCTGGGAGGTGTAGACTGGGATACAGAGCTTGCAAAGTATGTGCTCAACACATTCAACGCACAGAACGGCACTTCTTACGAGTTCGAGACTCTATCAGCCAACGCAAGATACGACCTGTTGCTGAGTGCCGAGAACTGGAAGAAGAACCTCACAGCACGTCAGACAGCAAAAATCAACTTTTCATACGAGGGCAAATCGGTCAACTTCGACCTTCCCCGCGAGACATTCAACGCGATAACCAACGACCGCCTCAACGAGACAATCGACGCCACACATAAGATCATCAACATTGCCAAAGAAAAAGGCTATGAAAAGATTGACGAAATCATATTGGTTGGCGGTAGCAGCAAGATGCCCCAGATTAAGGAACGCGTAGAGAAAGAGTTCGGCCTTCCCACACATATTACCGACCCCGACGAGTGCGTAGCAAAGGGAGCTGCAATCTTCGCAATGAACGAGGCATACTCCATAGCATTGGAAAAGTCGGAGCAGGGCGAGGGTGAGCGTCCTACCCCCCTTCTCACCGACCGTACACGCGTCATAAACGTCACAAGCAAGACATATGGTCTGGGTCTGATAAACAACCAGGTGGGCAATATGATTTTTGCAAACTCATCGTTACCCGTATCAAGAACACGTACTTTCGAGACTGTGGTAGACGGACAGCAATCGGTCATACTGCCAATATACGAGAGCGACTTCACCGATGAGGAGGCCGACAAGACCGTAGAGGCACGTTTCTGTACACTTGCCACCGAAGAGAAATCGGAACTCAAGATTACAGGAAACCATCCTAAGGGTACAGAGATTAAGGTTACATTCAGCATCGACAACGAAGGTATCCTGAGCGTTGTCGCTACACGTGATACAGATACAATAGACTTCAAACTGAAAGTTGCCGGTGTAAAGAGCGATGAAGAGCTCAAAGCGTCGCAGAACTTCATATCAAATGCAACCGTATAACCTTTTCAACCTGTAACTATAGAAGTTTAAGGGGCTGACTAAAATTCTTTTTAGTCAGTCTCTTGTTTATGACTTATACGCCGATGGACAAGATATTATTACAACAAAAGATAGCAGAATGGGAGAAGGCGTGCCAGTACTTCCTGCAAAAAGAAGTGCAGGGCAAGCTGTCGAACGAAGAACTCTCTGCCATAATATTCCTGATAGATTTCTGGCGCGAGAAGAATTTTGACAAGGAAACTTGTACAAGACATATAAACATTCTGAAAGAGAGTGACAAACTGCACTCGGCACACCGCGAGATTATCGAGAAGAGCAAGACACTGAGAGGTCTTGCCCAGACCTTCTATACAACCGACGAGGCTACCTTCAACGAGTTCCGTATCGCGATGGGATGGAAGCCTACACAAGCTCCCATTCCCAACAGCACCCCGCAACACGACTCGAACCCCAATCACGATGAAGCGCTGATAATGATAAGCATCGAAAAGTGGACAAGAGCGATGCAGTTCCTCAGAAGCGAAGCCATCATCCAGTTTCTCGACCACAGCGAGCTTACAGCAATAGAACAGCTCGGCGATATGTGGCGCCGCACATCGTATTCACCCGAGATGAAAGAAGAGGCAGCCGAATACATCAAGGTCCTTGTAGCATCACACAAGCTGCACTCATCGAACCGCGAGATTATCGAGCACAGCAAGAACATCTGTGCCGTAGCACGCAAGATATACGAAAGCGAGCAGGAGTTCAACAATTTCAAGAGACATATCACTCAATACTACAAGAACAACAGAACTCCACAACGCAACAACAACCCTATACCGAAACCGCAACAGAAACCTATACCAACACACCAGAAGCGTGACAACGAAATCATAATCAAGAACGTCCTGTTCGCAAACCGTGATACCAACGGAAATATAATACACAACTTTAACAGCAAACTGTTCAAGACAAGCTATTATATAGTTCCACGCATTGCCGTATCCAGCAATTACTACGGCACACAGACCGTGACGGTAATTATGAACTACTCCGATGGAAGCAGCGACAGATACGATACCGATATAGAGTTCAACGGTGCTGGAGATTATGAGCTCTTGGGATGGGGCAATGATAGAGGCACGGCTTTTGACACATACCAGTACATAGACTATTCAATCAAGATATCGGGAAGAATCTATTGGGAAGGAAGACTGGATATCGTACGTGACCCGAGCCAACCTTCTTACCCCACCATCTCGAATATTAAATTTGCAGCCGTGGATTATGACGGCAATATAGAGATAGACTATGGACAGCCTATCAGGACCGGCATTTCATATCTCAAGCCACTTATTACCGTCTCGAACAACTTCCACGGCACCGTAACTCTGGAACTTGTATTCGAATATAAGGACAAAGAGACTGAACGGGTACCGTATGAGATATCAATCAACGGACCTGGCAACTATCAACTTACAGGTTGGGGCAACAGGGAGCGTACTGCATACAACACTCCCGAAACGATAACATTTACACTCAACTACAACCATAGGCAGCTGTACCGTACCACCGTAGACATAGGTAAGGGCTGGAAACGCCATTACGACAACTACAATTCAGGTTCAAGTTCGAGCAGCGGACTTACACTTTGGCAGCGTTACAACAATGCAATAATAAGAATAGGAGATTGGATTGCAAACAACGCCGATATAATAACCTCCGGACTACAAGGACTAATGGGAATAATCTACATAATAGCCGTTATTGCAACGTGGATTGGCGAAGGTTTTCTGGAAGCACTGCTTACAGGTATCATTGGATTCTTCATTGTTGGTCTTTTAGCCGTTTGTATAGGCTTTATAACCCCCATTGTAATGTTTATCCTGCGTTTTATATTTTACAACGGTTGGACATTCCTGATTGCTGCATTATTTTTTTTTTCACCTTTGTTTCTAACAGCTTATGACGGAATAGAACGCATTTTCAACACTGAACAGGAGAATAAGTACGAAATCGTACCAACTGCTCCCGAGCCCGTCTATGATTACTATTGCATAGCAAAGGTATTGAACATACGAGATAACCCCTCGTCCGATTCGGGAACCATAGGCTCATACAGAAAAGGCGATAAGATTGAGGTTTACGATATTGACGGCGATTTTGCCTGCATCAAATACAAAGGCCGTAAGGCATATGTAAGTAGCAAGTATATAAGCAAGAACGCCATTACAGAAGAGACATCAAAGCCCAAGAAAAAAGAGCCTGTAACAGAAACAGCCAAGAACACAAAACAGCAGGACATCGGCAACGATGCTCGGACTGACGACACAAACAAGGGCAAGACACAACAAATAGCCAAGGAGGAGAGCCGCAGTGAGAGTACAATCTACAACACGGTAGAGGTGAAACCCGAATTTCCTGGAGGAACACAGGCTATGATGAAATACATAAGCGACAATATCAAGTACCCCACAATAAGTCGCGATACAGGCTCGGAGGGCACGTCCTACGTAGGATTTGTGATAAACACCGACGGCTCGATACAAGACGTGGATATTGTCAAGAGTTCCGGTGACCCCTACCTCAACGGCGAGGCTATACGCATAGTAAAGAGTATGCCAAAGTGGTACCCTGGCAAGCAGGGAGGAAAGCCCGTACGCGTACGCTATACACTCCCCATCAAATTCAAGCTGAAGTAAATATCGGCACTGTTTACAACAGGCAAAGGTGCAATAAGCACCATTTGTAATCCATTGAACCAACGACCACCTGCCTACTCCAACGTAAGGAACAAAGGCAGGTGGTCGCTATATTCGAGCCACGAGTCGGGTGAGCCGATAGAGAAATCGGTAATACATTCCACAAGTTCCTGCGAGAGGAAGCAATAATCAAGATGATAAGGGCGCTTCCTGTGACGGTAAAGATAGAACGTGGGGACACTCTCCTTTCCACACTCCTCGCCACTGAGAACGTGATAGGCACTCTCAATGCCAAATATCCCCAAAAACTGTACAAGAGCACTGTGAGAGCCATACTTCTTATGATTGTTGTCCCAGATGGAATTACTGTTGAAGTCTCCTGCTATTATTATTTTCTTGTGCCTCAGACAGCTTTTGTAATAAAGCATCGCCTGATACACCTGCTCCACGTAGCGGTACCTGCCTGCATCGCAGGCCCAAACGGCAAAAACAAGGTACTCCCCGCAGATTACCGGCACCACATATTTGAAAGCATCGTTGTACTGCGGCGCAACCTCTATCTTCTTGCCCGACAGCGAGAAGACGGCAAGCCCCTTATTAGCGTTGTCGCCCACCCATATAATATTATGTGCGAAGCCCCCTTTTACGGGAGCCTCGCACTCACTTATTATCGCTATATCTGCATCGAGGGACAGGACCTTGTCTATTTTGTCCCTGAAGCGCATATTGCAGTTCCAAGCTACAATACGCACGATTACTTCTTGGGATTATTGATAAGGTACTCGGCAATCTGCACTGCGTTCAGGGCTGCACCCTTCTTTATCTGGTCGCCCACAATCCACATTGTAATGCCGTTGGGATTTGTAATGTCCTTACGTATGCGTCCTGCATATACAGGGTCTTTTCCCGAAAGGAAGAGAGGCATAGGATACTCCTTTTCCTGGGGGTTGTCCATAAGCACAAGTCCCTCGCCGTTGGCCACAGCCTCGCGCACCTGCTCCACAGTAAGGGGCTCCTCGGTCTCAATCCACAATGCCTGAGAGTGCGAACGCAATGCGGGCACGCGCACACAGGTTGCGCTCACCGCAATGTCGCTGTGCATAATCTTGCGTGTCTCGTTGAACATCTTCATCTCCTCCTTTGTGTAACCGTTGTCGGTGAACACGTCAATCTGAGGAATCACATTGAATGCCAACTGATAGGCGAATTTTTCCACTGTAGGCTCTTCGACAGCCAGCACCTGACGGTATTGTTCATAGAGCTCGGCCATTGCCGATGCACCCGCACCGCTCGCAGCCTGGTAGGTTGACGAGTGTACGCGCTTGATGTGCGAGAGGTTCTCAATTGCCTTGAGTGCCACAACCATCTGTATTGTGGTACAGTTGGGGTTGGCAATGATGTTACGGGGAGTGTCGTAAGCATCGGTGGGATTGACCTCGGGTACTACGAGGGGTACGTCGCTGTCCATACGGAAAGCGCTTGAGTTGTCAATCATAATGGCACCGTGCTTGGTGATAGTCTCGGCAAATTCCTTAGATACACCGCCGCCTGCCGATACAAAAGCATAGTCGATACCCTTGAAGTCATCGTTATGCTGAAGCTCCTTAACGGTATAATCTACTCCTCTGAAGTTATAAACCTGCCCTGCGCTACGTGCCGAACCGAAAAGTACAAGTTCGTCGAAGGGAAAATTTCTCTCGTCGAGCACACGTAGGAACTCCTGACCTACTGCTCCGCTTACGCCAACAATTGCTATTTTCATATTAGAAGCTGTTTAAATTTCTAAAAAAAGTTTTTACTACATTGGAAGCCGTTATTTCGTTGTTTTTTAGGTAATAATATAGATATTGACCCGCAGCTCACTTTCTTCGCGGACTTGTCATCCTGAACGGAAGTGAAGGATCTCAAAATCACGTAAAAAAAGAGATACATTGCCTTTAGCCCCTTCGGGCGGCGACCGTTGGTTCGCTTTGCTCAGACGTGTTGTTGAGGGCTTGCCCGAAAAATGACAAATGATATTTGGGTCAACTGCTATATTGTTGCTATTTTTTATGTTCAAAATTGCCCGTTTTCTTCTTTCTCCCGGTTACGTAGCCCGCTACGCGCCCTCGAAAAATAATAAAACATTCTAATCTTGACCTATAAAAAACTTAACGATATAAATTCAAACAGCTTCTAATAAGTTATAATTATTTACATTATCTGTGCAAACTGCATACTTTCAACCGCTTGCGACGCAAAAATACAAGAAAATTTGCATATTCGCGGTTTATACGGCCTTTTTTTTATATTTTCGCCATCAAATAGATATATACGATGAAAGATTGCAATTGGTTACAGCGTGGCGAGCTCATATTGGGCAGCGAAAAGAGCGCACGCCTTGCTGCGTCGCACATTCTTGTAGTGGGCGTAGGAGGTGTCGGCTCGTGGGCCGCCGAGATGCTCTGCCGTGCAGGCGTAGGAGCATTCACTCTTATCGACGCCGACGAGGTTGACGTAACGAACATCAACCGCCAGATGCCTGCGCTGCGCTCCACCGTAGGTGCTGCCAAATGCGAGGTTGTTGCCGAACGCCTGAGAGCAATAAACCCCGACGTGAGACTCTGCGTAAAGAAAATCTTCGTCGACGGGGAGAATATCCCTGCCCTGCTCGACGAGTGCACCCCCGACTTTGTCGTGGACGCAATAGATTCGCTCCCCTCAAAGGCGGCGCTCATAACAAACTGCTGGCAACGGAATATAAAGATAATATCGAGTATGGGAGCAGGCGCAAAGAGCAACCTCTCGCTCATACGTCAGGGCGACCTGTGGAAGAGCGAGCACTGCACACTTGCAAAGAATCTGCGCCGCCTGCTGCGCGAGTGGCGCGGAAAATACAAATTGCCCGTCATATTCAGCCTCGAGGAGCCCTGGCGCGACGCCATAAAGCCCAATCCCCAGGGAGGAAAGCCCATCATCGGCTCGCTCGGCTACTTTACCGCCACCTTCGGCTGTTATATGACAGAATATGTAATTGAGAATATATGATAGAGATAAAAGACCTTAAAAAGAGCTTCGGCAAGCTCGAAGTGCTGCGCGGAGTAGACCTGAGCATAGGAAGAGGCGAGACGATAAGCATCGTTGGACCGAGCGGAGCCGGCAAGACCACGCTCCTGCAGCTCATAGGCACGCTCGACCGCCCCGACAGCGGCTCGATAAGCTACGACGGCACCGAGCTCACTACTATGAACGCCGCCCGCCTTGCCAACTTCAGGAACAAGCATATCGGCTTTGTGTTCCAGTTCCACCAACTGCTGCCCGAATTCACGGCGCTGGAGAATATCACAATCCCGGCGCTCATTGCAGGCGAGAGCCAGTCGGCAGCAACAAAAAAAGCCATTGAACTGCTGAAGCTGATGGGGCTCGAAGAGCGTGCCCACCATAAGCCCTCGCAAATGTCGGGCGGAGAGAACCAGCGTGTGGCGGTTGCACGCGCACTCATCAACCGCCCCGACGTGATTCTTGCCGACGAACCGTCGGGCAGCCTCGACAGCAGGAACAAGGAGGAGCTGCACAAGCTTTTCTTCGACCTGCGCGACCGTTTCGGGCAGACTTTCATCATAGTGACACACGACGAAGAACTTGCAAAATTGACCGACCGCACAATAAGAATGGTAGACGGAGTAATTAAAGAGTAAAAAATTTTACATTTTTTTAAAACTCGATTTTACTTTTGCACAAAACTGTAGTCAAATAATTGAGACAGGGCCAAAACTGTCTTACTTGTTATTTTTCCAATGTTTGGTGGCTACGGTTCTTGCTCTTGCAGGAGCCGTAGTTTTAAAATAAGAAGAAGTACTCTAACGTTAACATAAAAAAGATTGGACTATGAAGAAAAGTATCATTTTTGTATTTGCAATGCTTATGGGCTTTGCAGCATTCGCACAGGAGAGAGGCGCGGGCAGAGGCGAGCGTCCGCAGCGTCAGTTCGACCCCGAGAGCATAGCAATGGCACAGACCAGCGCACTCGACCGCGTGGTAGACCTCGACAGCATTCAGTATCAGATCGTTTACCTTATGAACTACTCCGACGCAGTAACAATGCAGGACAGCATCAAGGCACGCCAGACACGCCGCGAAGAGATGCGCCGCAACGGACAGGAGATGAAATTCCAGCGCCCTACCGAAGAGGAGATTGCAGCACGCCGTCAGGTAATGGAAGAGCGTCAGGCAATACGCAACGCGCAGATGAAAGAGATTCTCACCCCCGAGCAGTACGAGAAGTACCTGCAGTACGAGAAGGAGCAGAAACAGCGCCGTCCCCAAGGAATGAGAAGAGAAGGCAATGGCCGCAGGAACGGCAGAAAAGAATAATTCCTGCATAAAAAAACAGATATCCGTCCGAACATCCTTTCGGGCGGATATCTGTTTTCAAAACCCGCATAAACACCAACAGAAAACTGAACGCAACACAAAAAGGGCACAAAAGGTAAAAAACTTAAACAACAGAAAAAGTTTTATCCTGATAGGACATTATATAAAAAACCTTAACCATAGACAACAAACGCCGTCAAGCTTTACGAAAGAAGAAAATAACAGCGTATATTTGCAATAATTTGCAACACACACCCATTATGAAAAGAAACATATTTCTTCTGACACTACTTGTCATATCAACAATAGCAACAGCACAAAACCCCATTGAAGAGAGCGCCAAACGCGCCCTTGTCGTGGGACGTTCACTGCCACAGGAGAGAGTATACCTGCAGTTCGACAACAACGGCTACTATCTTGGCGAAACAATGTGGTTCAAGGCGCACGTCACAAGCGGTAACAACGACAAGCCAAGCACAATGAGCAAGGTGCTCTATGTGGAGCTTGTCGCACCCGAGGGATACGTTGTACATACAAACAAATACAAGCTCGACGACAACGGCTGCTGCAACGGCTCATTTGAGCTGAACCCGCTTATCCTGTCGGGCTACTACGAAGTGCGCGCATACACACGCTATATGCTCAATTGGGGCAAGGACGCTATCTTCAGCCGCGTGTTCCCCATATTCGACAAGGTAAACGGCAACAACTGGGATTTCAGGAATATGCTCGACCGCAAGCGCGGATTTATGTATCGCGGCGAGTGGATAAGTGCCGACCTGCCCGAATGCGACCTTAAGTTCTACCCCGAGGGCGGACACCTCGTAGAACAGATAGAGAGCACCGTAGCTTTTGAGCTGAGAGGAGCCGACGGAGTATACTCGAACGACAGCATCACCATTTACGAAGACGAAGCACCAATAATACGTACAGCGCCCCTACACTATGGTAAGGGCTCGTTCAAACTGACACCCAAGAAAGGCGCAAGATACAAGGCGCAGACAACCGTAAAGACCGAGGGCAGAGAAGCGAAGAACCACACATTCGACCTGCCAAGAACCGAGAAGCAGGGTGCCACGCTCACCGTAGGACAACAAGACGGCAACGTGACTATAACAATAAGGAACAACCTCGACAGGGAACGGGAGATAGGCTTTGCGATACTGCATCGCGGCACAATGGGATTCTACAAGAAATTCTCATCAACAGAAAAAGAGAAGACATTCACCATATCGGCAAACGATCTGCTTGAAGGTGTCAGCCGCGCAGTCGTATTCGTGTCGGACATTCCCCTTGCCGAGAGACAATTCTTTGTACAGCACGACAAACTGCAGAAGAACGACCGCCAGACAGTGCGTCTGACGGTAAAGGCCAACAACTACACCCCTGCGAACCTCACACCCTCGGCACACGAGAAGATAACGCTGAACATAGAACGCGAAGATGGAGCACCCATCGACCCAACAGCCGACTTCTGCATATCCGTCACCGATGCAGCAGGCAACAACAGCACATCGTGGGACTACAATATGTACACCTATATGCTCCTGGGCTCCGAGCTCAAGGGATACGTTCCCAATGCATCGCAATACTTCGACCCCACGAACAGCAGCCGCCACGCACAACTCGACCTGCTGATGCTCACACACGGCTGGACCTCATACGACTGGCGCCTGCTCACCAGCCTCGACCTCGCACAGCTGCAACCGATAGAAAAGGGAATAACCCTTAAAGGAACGCTATACGAGAAACGCAAGAACGAGAAGTTCGGCCAACGCGGCACATACCTGCTCAAGCCCTCCAAATTCAACCTCACAAACTTCAGCATCTCCTACAACAATCGCGAGGCCGAGCAGAGCACATTCCGCACCGACTCACTCGGACGCTTTGTGCTTGAGGTGGGCGATTTCTACGGCAAGCGCACTGGAGTACTCGAGCACACCGACAACTACAAGCATACCGACAACGTGTGGTACGGCTACTCGCTCGACCGCTACTACTCGCCCAAATTCCGCCTATACGACTACTGGGAACGCAACACAGGCACCCCCGACGACAGCAGGACGAGCGACGGAATGATACATCTGAACCCCTTTGAGTATATGCTATCATCGGTAGAGGTGGTTGCATCGCGCAAGAAGGAGCGCAACAGCCGCCCACCCCACAGCGAAATGCGCTTCGACTACCTCGACGAGTGGGAATATGCACAGGATATTACCTTCCTGCTGAATTCAAGCGGCGAGGACGCGCTCTCGGAGTTTGCCGTAGAGGATTTCCTCTCCGAGAGTATGATGGACGCTGACATTGACAGTTGGCAATCGGAGAACGGCGACGACCTTGACGAAGGCGAGAAGGCCGAGGAAAAGACAACAAGCAATATCCTCGACCTGTACACACCCGTAGGCATCTTCAATATGCCGGGCAACAAATCGGACCACGGAAAATATCTTGGCCGTATGCGCTTTGCAGGCACAAACAGCGGCCCATTCATAGGTATAAAGGACTATGCCTATGAACACGTGCTCACCGCCGAGGATGTAGTGCTGAGCGCAATGTACCGTCACAACTACAACTGGGCATATTGGGTGCAGCTGATGGCTGTACTTGGAGAATACAACAGCGACTCCATTCCCCGTCCCGACACTGAGTTCTACAAGGGCAAAGAGCCCGAGAGGATGGCGAGCTTCAAGGAGTTCGTGATACGCAGCGACGAGAAGACACGCGCACAGTTCGAGAACAGGGCCGACTATTGGGGACGTCTGGCAACAGCGCTCGACAACAAGAGCCCCGACACACGTTTCTACTTGGGCTTTATGTCGCACAGCTATCTCATAGCAAAGGAGGATGTGGACGGCGCTCCCCTGCCCTCGATATTTATGGATGAGCTTAAAGCCGGACAGTTAAATAGCGGCAGTGGAACATCATCGCCCCTGCATCCCAACTACGTAGCCTGTATGATACCCTACACTCCGAATGATAGGGCAAGCACACTCATAACACCCGATTTCCTGAGCACCGGCAGCAAGCGTTACACCTCGATACAGGGATACACCGAGAGCAAGCAGTTCTACTCGCCCGACTACAGCGGTGTAAAGCCCGACGCATCGGCCAAGGACTACCGCCGCACGCTACTGTGGATACCCTCGGTAACAGGCAACGACGGAAAGCTCACACTGGAGTTCTACAACAGCAGCGTGTGCGATGCCATCAATGTAAGCATAAACGGAGTAAAGGAGAACACATACTACAGCAACGACCCCACAATGCAGACACGCTCGGGCGAGAGTTATACAGCCGGCAACGCCGGCAGCACACAGGAAGATGTGACTTACGAAGTACCCACCGACCCCGAGACACTCGCAGCGCTTGCCCACCAGCAGGAGACAGCCGACATCTACTTCAACCAGAAGAAATATGCCGCAGCAGTGAAACTCTATGCCGAACTTGTACAATACAACTACGCACCTGCAATATATAAGGTTGGTATGTGCTACCTTAACGGAGTGGGACTCTCTCAGCGCAACGACAAGGCAATAGAATTCCTTGAGACAGCCGCACAGATGGACTACGCGCCTGCAATGTACGCGATTGCGCTGATATTCCGCGACGGCACAGCATTGGCAAAGGATGACACCCGATACATCGCTTGGCTACAAAAGGCTACAGAGGCCGGCAACGCCGAGGCACAGGCCGAGCTTGGCAGCTGCTACCGCACGGGCCGAATAGTAGCACAGGACAGAGAAAAATGCGCTGCACTGCTCAAAGCATCAGCAATGCAAGGAAACGCCGAAGGACTGTATCTCTACGCCATTTTTATGGAAGAGAACAACACAAGCGACGACACACTTGGCGCTTCAATAAACTGCATAGAGAAGGCTGCCGAGCAGAAGCATACTGATGCTATGCTCCACCTTATGCACTATCTCGACAGGACGCAGCAGTACACCGAAGCCTACAAATGGGCAAAAGAGCTGCACCTGCAGAACAATAAGGAGGGTACACTGTATCTGGCCGACTGCTACGAGCAGGGACGCGGAGTGAAACGCGACAAGCAGCTTGCCGCCGACCTTCGCAACGAAGCAAAGACACTGCAATGACAACACTGTAGATATGTATCATAAATTCATCATAACCGACGATGGCACGCTAAGGTTCGGAATTGTATACCAGCACCGCGAACTGCTCCATATGGGCGAATCGTGCCCATATGGAGGCGGTCTGTGGGAACACGACCGGGAGCGTGGCGCAATACTCCTCTACGGACGTTCCTTCGCATTCGGCACACCCTGTTTCGAGGCCGTACGGTACATCGATTGGGAGAGCATAGGAGTTGCGCCCTGCCCGCTATTGCACGTGCAGTCGAAGGATATGCTGCAACCAGTCTGTTTGGGGCTGTACAGGTAAGCAGGGTGCTATAAAAGCAATTATTGGTGTCCGATAAAAAGCAATACGCCCATCATTCTTCACAGCCGCATTAGTGACATTCCTAAAAAATATGGCAACCCCGCACAAACAACGATGCCCGGCGTGAGCCGGGCATCGTTTATAATAATATATCTTTTACAGATTGATT
>JAFYSC010000034.1 GCA_017546635.1 Bacteroidaceae bacterium
TAGATTATATTAAGAATTACCTTTCAAACGAAGGTTTCCGCTACGAAGAAAACGAAGGTCATATTTCTTTCAAATATGAAGGTGTAAAGTATGTAGCACTCAAGAACAGCGATTCACCCTACCTGCAGATTGTTATTCTTTTCTTCGATGTAAATTCGGAGAACAGAGTAAAATGTCTTGAGGTATGTAACGAAATCAATGCCAACAAGTTCGTTATCAAGTTTACAATTGATGATGATACTGTATGGTGTAACTATGAGTTGCGTCCCACTGCGAGCACAACAGACGACGAGTTTTCTACAATATTGTCACTGATGTCTCAGGCGGTAGATCTCTTCTACGAAAAAATGCGTTCGTAAGAACGGTTTTCTTAGATATCACGAAAAGTCTAAAGCAGGTAATATTACCTGCTTTAGTCTTTTAAAAAGTAGTATTTATTGTCAAGCGTATTATATAGATAACTTCAGTATATAATGTTTGACAAAAATATACGTTGTATATATAAAGATTCAAATTATAAATAGCAGTCACATATGAAAACAGCGCTTATAACAGGAGTGACCGGCCAGGACGGTTCTTTCCTCTCTGAGTTCTTGATTGGGAAAGGGTATGATGTACACGGAACAATACGACGCTCGTCGGTCGATTTTCGCGAGCGCATAGCCCATCTTGAGGGACACCCACGCTTCCACCTCCATTATGCCGACCTTGGCGACTCTATGAGCCTTGTGCGTGTGGTTGGCAGTGTGCGCCCCTATGAGATATATAATCTTGCGGCGCAGAGCCACGTGCAGGTGAGTTTCGATGCACCCGAGTTTACAGCAAATGTCGATGCGACGGGCGTGCTGCGTGTGCTCGAGGCTGTACGTATGTGCGGTCTTGCCGATAGCTGCCGTATCTATCAGGCATCAACCTCGGAGCTTTATGGAAAGGTCGAGGAGGTTCCGCAGAATGAGAATACTCCATTCCATCCCTACAGTCCATACGCTGTTGCCAAGCTCTATGCACATTGGATTGTGAAGGAGTATCGCGAGGCATATAATATGTTCTGCTGCTCGGGTATTCTGTTCAATCACGAGAGTGAGCGCAGGGGCGAGACTTTTGTGACCCGTAAGATAACTCTTGCTGCCGCACGCATTGCGCAGGGCAAGCAGGATAAGCTCTATTTGGGCAACCTCTCGTCGTTGCGTGATTGGGGTTATGCCAAGGATTATGTGGAGTGTATGTGGCTTATGCTGCAGAATGGGAAGCCCGAGGATTTTGTCATTGCAACAGGTGTGCAGCACTCTGTGCGCGAGTTCTGCTACTACGCCTTCAAACACGTGGGTATTGAGCTTGAGTTTGTGGGCGAGGGAGAGAATGAAAAGGGTATTGACAAGGCTACGGGAAGAGTGCTTGTCGAGGTGTCACCCGACTTCTTCCGTCCTACCGATGTCGTGAATCTTTGGGGCGACCCATCAAAGGCACGCAGCGAACTTGGCTGGAATCCCCAAAAGACCACATTCGAGGAGCTGGTAAGGATTATGGTCGATGCCGATATGGCAAAGGTGGCAGTGGAGAAGGTTGGTGAAAGGGTGCGTACCAATCTTGCAGAGTTCCTTGAGAGGGGAATCGTAAAATAGAATATTCTTTTTTAGGATTACTGCCCAATATATTACTGTATATGGAAAAAGATTCTAAGATATATGTTGCCGGACACCGTGGAATGGTGGGTTCGGCTATTGTGCGCGAACTGAAGAGACAGGGATACAGCAATATTGTAGTGCGTACTCATAGTGAGTTGGACCTTTGCCGTCAGGAGCAGGTCGAGGCTTTCTTTGCACAGGAGCGGCCCGAGTATGTCTTTCTTGCCGCTGCAAAGGTGGGTGGTATCATTGCCAACCACACTGCGCTCGCCGATTTTATGTACGAGAATATGATGATGGAGATGAATGTCATCCACGCTGCCTGGAAGAACGGTTGCAAGAAACTGGAGTTCCTGGGTTCGTCGTGCATATATCCCCGTATGGCCCCACAGCCGATGAAGGAGGATTGTCTGCTTACATCGGCGCTTGAGCCCACCAACGAGGCCTATGCTCTTGCCAAAATATCGGGACTCAAATACTGCGAGTACCTCAACCGTCAGTACGGTACCGATTATATAAGCCTTATGCCAACAAACCTATATGGCCCGAATGACAATTACCATCCCACGCACAGCCATGTGCTTCCGGCTCTCATACGCCGCTTCCACGAGGCTAAGGAGAGTGGGGCGGCCGAGGTCGTATGCTGGGGCGACGGCACACCTTTACGTGAATTCCTGTATGTCGACGACCTTGCCAACCTGTGTGTGTTCCTTATGAACAACTACAGCGGCAACGAGACCGTTAATGCTGGAACAGGCAAGGAGGTTACGATAAAGGAACTGACAGCCATTGTAGCGCGTGTGGTAGGGTATACGGGCGAGATAAAGTGGGATACTACAAAGCCCAATGGAACACCGCGCAAGCTGCTCGACGTATCCAAGAGTGCAGCGCTCGGGTGGAGGTATTCTACTGGACTCGAGGAGGGTATCCGTCTTTCGTACGAGGATTTCCTCAATAATCCGATGAGAGCCGAAAGATAATGGATGATAGTTTTTAGAGTGGCTTCGAGATAATTCATATATGAGGGTGACCCAAAAGTATTAAAGGGTCACCCTCATTGTATTGGGGTTTGAATAAAAAGAGCTATTTTTAGGCTTGCGAAGGCTCAAAAACCGCAGTTTACTTATGGTAAATGAGGATTTTTGAGACAAGCGTAACAACAA
>JAFYSC010000035.1 GCA_017546635.1 Bacteroidaceae bacterium
CAAAACATATTCAACTCGCTCTTTAAAACAGAGAGAGGTTAAATATATCAAGTTATACACCCCCTAATACCTAAAAAACACCGGCCCTAAAAGCCCACTATCGCGCAGTGACCTGTTAGCAGAAGGGCCTGCAATAGTCCACGTTTTACGCTCCTGTTCGGGCAGCGACGCATCATACACCAAGCGGTTGAACCAAGTACTTGTAACCTCCACAACCAGTTCGTTCTCACCCTCGACCACCGCAGAGCTTATATCCACACTGTATGGTGCGCACCACAGAGTGCGCAAAACCTTACCATTGACCTTCACCACCGCAATCATATCCACACGCCCCAGGTCAAGCATTAATTTATTTGAACACATAGAACTGTCGGCAATAAATGTCGTGCTGTAAGTGACGGTGCCCGAGAAAGCCTTAGCCTCGGCAGCAACGTCAAGTTCTTTCCAAGGCACAAGACAGTCCACTACAAGCTCGTCGGGAGCGCCCCACCCTTTGGGGAACGTCAATTTCCATTGCGTGTCAAGAGGTTTCTCACGTGTCGGCTTCACAGGAGCCGCAACCTTTGCAGCCTCACCATCGCTGAACACCACAAAGCACGAGCCGCCACGGTCAAGCGAGAGGCTCACCGATGTATACTCACCCACTCTTTTCCCCTCAACAGCAACAATCTCACCTGTCACAGCATCCCACTGTTCCACGTTACCCGCTGCACGGAATTTCACTTCGCCACAGAAGCTCATACCCTGCTCGGGAGTCACAAAATACCAATGAGCACCATCGGCACAGCGATGCAGCCATCGCACACCGTCGGCAACCACGTCGGCGCGAACATCGAGTATCTCGATAGCCCTCTCAAGTGTCACTCCCGAAAGAATGCCACCCTTGCCAATGCGTCTGAAACTGCCGGGCACAGCTTTGCCCCATATAGCACGCACTGCCCTGTCGAAACGGCGCTGCGCACGAGCACCACCGGCAAGCGTAGCCGGACATTTGGGAGCCGACGCCACAACCACAGCACCATCCCTCATCAACGCGTGCAAACGCTCCAGCGTCTCGGACAACATACGTTTATTCTCGGGAATCCATATAAAACGATAGCTCAACCCCTCGGGAGTCACCACGCGACCATTCTTGACACTCAAACGGTTGAGCAGAACATCGGGGTTGCAATAGTCGAACCTGTAACCCGCAGGGAAAGGATATTTCTGATTCGGTTTATGACCTATCTCATCGCCAAGATACCACAGGACATCGCTCACCGCCTTGCCACGTTCAAGCATATAGCTGCAACGCGCAAGATAAGAGGTAAACTCATTCATATGTCGCCACCACGTCTGTCCGCGCAAGAAAGGCGTACCTATTGAAGAGCCGAACGATGTTCCCGGTTTCAGATAATCAATCTGCGGATTATGCGTATAGGTGTGGAACACATTATGCGTGACACCCTCTACAGCATTGAAGTCGGCAACCTCTTTCAGCATCTCCCAATGCTCGTCCCAGTTAAGGTCGAACGAAGTGAAAGCCTCGGCATTCACTCGGGGCTTGCCATAAAGACGCGCCGCCGAAGCGGTGGGCTTTATAGGTTTAAAATTGAGATCACCCACATACCCCAGGCTGAAAGGATGCCAATACTCACACATTGGAACATCGGCATACTTGAAATACTCCATAATGTCCGCTGGGAACACATCGCCGGCAGCAGTCTCGTATATCACCGACAAGCCTTTCTCCTTGCCAAGCTCGGCCATACGCTTGTAAAAACGGTTGGCAAACAGCTCGCCAATGTTCGAACGCCAGTCGCGCAAGAAGCGCGACGTTGTCTCGGGCGAATCAATCACATAGCCCCACATCGTCGGCAACCAGCAACGCAGGTCGTAACCCACATTCTGCTTGAACTCCTGCTCCATCTTGTCCGTCCAGGTCTGCGTGTTGCACTCCCAGCTGTCGAGCAACAGACCGTTGAGCATTCCACCCTTCAGAGCGCCATCGGCCAGATGCCCAATGTAACCCTCGAAATGCGCCTGCGGACCTTCATATGAGAGCTTGTCACACTCCCAGCCAGTACCCGAGGGAGGCGCAGGGGCATTCTTGCGTCCTGCGTTTATATGACCTATGCGCAGAATAGTCCACTCCCCGGCATACGGAGCCATCCAGCTAAACAGACCATCCTTGTCCATACACGATGTAACATCCATTATCTGCGAACTCTTCAGGTAAGCCGCCGGCGACTGCACAATCTGCTCGCCCGTACGCTCAAAGCCTCTCAACGTCCACGCAGCCTCAGCCTCGTAATTATTCTTATGGGCAACCGTCATCAGCTTCATATGCTGAAGACTCATATTATAGAGATTGGTGATATCCACCCTATATTTCACCGCATCGGCAACCTCGCTGCAGGCAAGTGTCATAAGCGAACCATCCTGCCAGTTCGATTGAGGCATAGGTGCATCGGCAACCTTGGTCTCCACCCCTGCTGCATTTATCGCAAACACCGCAATTCTCACCTCAGGGTCGTAACACATTGCGTGGTTGAACCTCTGAACAGGTGACAGTTCCAATGTGCGAATAACGGTGGGGCCATCATAAACAACCTCCACACTATGGGTATTTCCACCCCCGGGAAGCCCCAGATGGCGGGAATTCTTTATCAGCCCCTCCCAATCGCGTTCGCCAGTACCCGACACCCTCGCAGGCGCGGGAATGGGATTCTTCGCCCCAAGAGGAGTGGGAAAAGCAAGCACAGCAATATCCTTGTAGTCACGCCACTCCTCATTGCTAGGCTGAGGCTGTGGCAGAACAACCTCCACTGCCCCATCAGCAGTCACATTAGTATTGCTGGAGACAATCAGTCGCATAGCATTCTCGGGCTTTATCCACGGGCCACCCGACATTGCCCATCCGGGGCAGTTCTGCATAGTGAAACGCAGTCCCAAACGACGACACTCATCGGCAACAAACCTCACCGCATCCTCCCACTTCTCACTCATACAGGCTATATCCTCGCCCGTTGCCGGCCATTTGCCACCGGCCTGACCGTGGAAAAAGTGTATACCCGAAATACCGGCCTCAGCAATAGCCTCAAGGTCGGCAGTAATACCCTCACGCGACACATTTCCACCAATAAAGTGAAACCACGTCTCGGGATAAAAAACCTTGTCGGGTGCAACGAAAGCAGCCCTGTCGTGCAGACCAAAGCCACGCTGAAGCGTCTCGGCCGACGGCACTACCGGCGCAATAACATTGTTCTGAGCACAAAGCAACGACAGAGAGACGCACAGCACGAAAAGCAAAGAGAAAAATCTTATTTTCATAGTCAAAATACTCAAAAGCGACAATCAGTTTTCCGTATCAGCAAATATAAGCCATCTGCAACAAAGTCAAATAAAAAAGCGCAAAAATATCGCGCACCGACAAGCCAACATCCCCATTCCCACCTTTTTTCGCAAAAAACCAATCCAAAAACAGCATTAATTTTGTAAACGATAATCTTTATTACTATTTTTGCAGATTGATAGAAAACAGAAACAAAAAACACTACAACAATATGGCTATAAAACAGAAACGCTATTTTCTCCCCGAGAACGAACTGCCCACACAGTGGTACAACATACAGGCCGATATGGTCAACAAGCCCGGCACAATGCTCGACCCCGTGACACGCGAGCCGGTGACTGTGGAATCACTCTCACGCCTGCTGTCGGTAGAGTCAAGCCGTCAGGAGCTTAATATGACCGACCGCTGGATAGACATTCCCGAGCCCGTTCAGGAGATGTACAAATATTACCGTTCGACCCCCCTCGTACGTGCCTACGGACTGGAGAAAACCCTCGGCACACCCGCACACATATATTTCAAGAACGAGAGTGTCAGCCCCGTAGGCTCACACAAGCTGAACTCGGCAATTCCCCAGGCATACTACTGCAAGATGGAGGGTGTCACCAATGTCACCACCGAGACAGGAGCAGGACAGTGGGGAACAGCCCTCGCATACGCCTCAAAGGTATTCGGGCTCGAGAGCGCCGTTTACCAGGTAAAGGTAAGCTACGAACAAAAGCCCTACCGTCGCAGCGTTATGCAGGTATTCGGTTCACAGGTAACCCCCTCGCCCTCAATGTCGACACGCGCGGGAAAAGACATCCTCACACAGTTCCCCAACCACCAGGGTTCACTGGGAACAGCAATCTCCGAGGCCGTTGAGCTTGCACTCACCACCCCCAACTGCAAATACACACTCGGTTCGGTGATGAGCCACGTAAGCCTTCACCAGACAATCATAGGACTCGAGGCCGAGAAACAGATGGAGATGGCAGGCGAATACCCCGACATTGTCATCGGTTGCTTCGGTGGCGGCTCCAACTTCTCGGGAATCTCATTCCCATTTATGCGCCACAACATCCTCAGCGGCAAGAAGACACGCTTCATTGCAGCCGAGCCCCAGTCGTGCCCCAAGCTCACACGCGGTAAGTTCTGCTACGACTTCGGTGACGAGACAGGATACACCCCCCTGATGCCTATGTTCTCACTGGGACACAACTTCAAGCCCGCCAACATTCACGCAGGAGGTCTGCGCTACCACGGAGCAGGCGTCATCGTGTCACAGCTGCTCAAGGACGGACTGATGGAAGCTGCCGACGTTGCACAGATAGACACCTTCAAGGCAGGAATTGAATTTGCCAAGGCCGAGGGTATTGTACCCGCTCCCGAGTCGTGCCACGCCATTGCCGTTGCCATTGCCGAGGCCAACCGTTGCAAAGAGACAGGCGAGGAGAAGGTCATCCTCTTCAACCTCACCGGTCACGGACTTATGGATATGGCTGCCTACGACAAATACCTCTCGGGCGACCTCAACAACTTCACCATCAGCGACGAAGACATTGAGAAAAACACCACAGGCCTGGAGTAAGAAACAGCCACAAGCTTTTATTCCATACATAAACAACAGG
>JAFYSC010000036.1 GCA_017546635.1 Bacteroidaceae bacterium
AGCTGTGTTGCAACAAATTGTAATAACCAGAATAAATAGTGTATGCCGCATTGTATAATTATCTTGCGGGTGTGCCAAAACAATTTGGCACACCCGCAATTTTAGTTTTTTACAATTGATGAATTACACTGCATCTTCTAACAGATACTCGTAATCCTCCATAAGCCTTTCGAGTGTGCGTATCAGGTTTCTGAAATCTCTTTCATTGAAGAACTCCTCGAAACTGTACGATGTACCGTCTTCATCGAATACGATAACCGGAGTATAATACCACTCTTCGCCCCAATAATCTTCGTATATGAATGCCTCGAGTTCTACATTTGCATATTTTACATCCTTCTTGTCGTAGTATAGACCTATGTTGATGAGATTATTCATTTTGCGGACATACTCCTTAAACTCTCTCTCATCGTCACATTCATCTGCATCGTCCATAAGTGCAATCAATCTGTTGACATCGCTGCAGAAACCTTTGAACTGTACAGCGTCCATCAGATTTATGCTGATGTTGTTGTTGTCGGCACCATAGAACTCATCATTCTCAACATCAAGCTCGCTCGACATTGTCATATTAAGCAAGTTTTTGTTACCATGTTTTATGGTATATGAAATTTCACTACCATCCCCTGCAGGGGTATACTTGAACTTGTCCATTATAACCGAGTAGTCATTGAATTTGAATGTAGCAGATACATTGTATTTGTCACGGCTCAAGTCAAACTCTTCTCCAGCCATTGATGCAAGGTCGGTATTTATGACAACTTCGGCCAATCTGTTGCCGGCACGCTCGATTGTTATGTTTATATTGGCAGGTATATATATATAGTTATTGTATATATCTATATTATATTCATAAAAATAGTTGTCATCATAGCCAATCCACTCCCACTCTTCTTCGTCTCCAACATATACCTTTTTCTCTTTTCCGCTTGTTGTGAGTTTTAGAACGCAGTCATTGCCATTCTCGTCTTTAACTGTGAAAGAGAGATAATTGGCATCGGTACGTTTCCATCTTCCACTCTTTGCCACGAAACTTCCTTTGAATGAAGAGATCTTAAAGAGCATATTATACTGATTGTATGTATAATAATATCCCCAACTGCCATAATCCTCAGTATCAGTCCATGTATCTATAAAATCGACCATGCTCTCGAGACATGTTGCTCCCCACTCCTCTATCGCATCATAGTCGTAGTCGGAATATACTTCTGAAATGTACGTTGCAAGATCTACAACATCTTCGAAATTGGCTGCATCGAACTCTTCAAGGAAACTGATTGTAGTATTCTCGAGTTTATTCTTCTGTTGACTCGGTGTCATAGTTCCTGAACCGTTATCAGAGCCACCGTTCTCAGAACCGCCACCATTTCCTGTGTTGCCATTTTCTTCTGTAGGATCATCGCCACCACATGATGTGATAGTCGTTGTAAATGATACGGCAAAAATTATTGCCAATAGATAAATTAGCTTTTTCATATTTGAATAATGTTGATTTCTGCAAATATAATGTTAATAAAACATATGTCAAAACATTATGTCAAAACATTTTAATTAAATTTGTTTACATTTTGCATATCGGAAATATTATTCAAAAATATGTTTCCCATAGTTGACATTTATTAAATTGTAGAACAGTTGTTCGCACTGGATGCGTTTCTCAAATTCCTTATAATCACGTCTATCCTGCTGAGTCCATGCTGCTTCGGCAACAGCTGCGAGACGTGGTAACAGCAGGTATTGCAGATGATCGGCAGTTACAACCCACTCGCTCCAAAAATTGGCTTGTATGCCCAAATATTTTGATTGCAACTCTTCAGGAGTATTTTTCATTGGCACATAGTTGTAGACTGCCTCTACAGTTTCTGTTCCGTAACCTTGCGAATGGGGTTCTGTTGGCAAATTCGACTGCTTGCGGTTTATATAATAAGGTATCTGCGGCGAGAGGATTGTGTTGAATCCGCGCTTTGCAGCCTCTTTGGCTGCGTTGTCAGCGCCTATCCAAGCCATTATGGTAATATCATTGCCAAGCGATGTTGTATTTCCGTGCAGTACCTCGTTCCAGAAAATCAGGCTGCGCTGCTCGTCGACAGGTTTCTGTGCAATATGTTCCTTGAGCTGCCTGTAGAAGTTGATTTGCAGGTCGCGGTAGTTTGTAGAGCCTATCTCTTTCAGCTGTGCCTGACATTCGCTGTTATGTTCCCATTTATGAGTGGGACACTCGTCGCCTCCCAAATGGATATACTTATAAGGGAAGATAGCAGTGAGTTCGTCAATCACATCTTTTGCAAACTGCACGGCACGCGGGTTTGCCACATTTATCACATCGGCCGATACACCCTGCCACAGCCACACCTCGTGTACATTCTCGGGGTCGCAGGCAAGGAATTCGGGATACGACGCAACCGCCGCTTGCGAGTGTCCGGGAATGTCAACCTCGGGGACAATCTCTATGAAACGTTCCTTTGCATACTCAACAATTTCTCGCGCCTCCTTTTGTGTATAGTAACCACCATAACGGATACCATCGGGCTTAACGTCGCCCCAACCGCACACACGGCTATTGCGCCACGCGCCCACCTCGGTGAGCTTGGGATATTTCTTAATCTCAATGCGCCATCCCTGGTCCTCGGTCAAATGCCAATGGAAGCGGTTCATCTTGTAAGCAGCCATTACATCGAGCACCTTCATTATCTCCTCTTTTCCGTAGAAGTGACGGCCCTCGTCGAGCATAAATCCGCGCCAAGCAAAACGTGGCTCGTCCTCAATCTCCACAGCGGGAATGTTCCACTCCTTGACCGAAGCATCGTAAACCCCCGCCATCACATTACGCGGCAGCAGTTGCTTGAGTGTCTGGAAGGCATAGAAGAATCCTGCAGGCTTTGCTGCACGGATTGTGACAAGTCTCTCTTTTACAGTGAGCTTGTATGCTTCGTCGCCCATACTTCCGTCTACAGAAAGGGCAATATGCGCACCGGCTTTTTTGCCCGATTTCTGCACACCCTCAAACTTGGTCTTTTTGTAGGTGTCAATCTTTATCTTTACACCGGTTGTAGCCTTAATCCCGTCAACGAAATTCCTTACGACCTTCGCAATGGCCTTGTCTTTCGGCTGACAAATTACAACGTCGCCACCAAGAGTAAACGAGCCCGTACCCACTGACATTTGCGCCGGCATCGGGACCAATGATATTTCCTGTGCTTGCAATGTAAACACAAGCATACAAAGCAGGAAGAATAGAGTCTTTTTCATAATTTATAAGGTTAGTATTGTTTCATACTTCATATACAGCCAACTGCTACACGCGGTATCTCTCATTGAATGCCTTCAATCGCTCCTCGAGCAGTTCATAATGGTGCGGCTTAATGTTCGACGAGCAGGCGCGGATACCCTGTCGGCTACTGCCAGTTGTTGCAAGGTCTATGCCGCTTATGCCATAATAGAGCAAATTCTTCAACAGCTCGGCACCGCTCATAGAACCGTAGCCTATAGTAAAGAAGAATCCGTCGCTCACAGGCTCCTCATCGTCCTTGTCGTATACAATGTGAAAGCCGTTGCGGTAGAGAATATCCTTTATCCGTGCAGTGCGCGTTGCATACTCCTTTACGTCGCAGACAAAATTGTATTCGCCGTCGCAGGCCGCCTTGAGCATTGCCGCCATCGCATATTGTGCCGAGTGCGATACACCCGACGAGAATGTGTACAGATAGACGTAGGCAAAGGCTGCACCAAAGCGCGCTATGCCGTATCTCTCCTGCAGGCTATCATAGTGCCTCTCGTACAATTTGTCCGAAATGCAGGCAAGGGCAATACGTTGTCCCGCATAACTGAATATCTTGGACGCACTCATCAACAGCACGTAATTGTCGGTATATTTTGCTACCGTAGGCTGGAAAGGCGGCTCAAAAGGACGGCTCATATCACGTCGGAAATCCATTGTCATATAAGCAAGGTCCTCTATTACAACTACGTCGTACTTTGCAGCAAGCATACCTATTATGCGCAGCTCCTCGTCGTTCAGGCACATCCACGATGGGTTGTTGGGGCTCGAATAGAGCACGGCACATATATTGCCCTGTGCAAAATAGCCCTCAATCTTTTCGGCAAGATTCTTGCCTCTGTAGTCGGCAATGTCGAACGACGCAATCTTTACGCCAATCACCTGCGCCTGCATCTTCTGCACGGGAAAGCCCGGGTCGATGTAAAGCACCGTGTCGCGCTTGGGGTTGAGGTGCGAGCATAGCATAAGCGATGCGAACGATGCCTGCATAGAGCCTACGGTGGGTATGCACCCTGTGGGCCTGATGTCCGTATCGAGGAATGCCTTCACAAAGCGCGACGCCTCCTCCTTCACCGGCTGAATGCCGTCTATTATGGGATACTGCGAAGCTACTCCTCTTTCAAGAGCCTCACACTCGGCACGCACACCCACCTGGGACGGCGGCAGTCCGGGAATACCCATCTCAAAATGTATGTACTCCACTCCCGTGCGTTGTTCCACGTTGCGCACTATTGCTCCCACCTGCCGGATTGAAGCAGCTGCAATATCATTGATTTCGAGTTCTCTTGCAACCTCGTCAACTATTTTCGGGTCGATAATACTCATTGCCTTAATATTAAATTGTGCCGAAAAGAGCTTTGCGGCATTTACCGCAAAAGCCCTATCGACACCAATATGGATTTATTATCGTCAGTTATCAATCCTCCATCAGCTTGCGGTATCTAGCCTTCTTGGGCTCTTCGATACCGAGGCGCTTCATCTTGTGCTCCTCGTAGTCGGAGTATGAACCCTCGTAGCTGTATACATTACCGTCGCCCTCAAAGGCAATGATGTGTGTACATATACGGTCGAGGAACCAACGGTCGTGGCTGATTACCACCGCGCAGCCTGCAAAATTCTCGAGACCCTCCTCGAGTGCACGCAGTGTGTTCACGTCAATATCATTGGTAGGCTCGTCGAGAAGAAGCACGTTACCGCCCTCTTTCAATGCCATTGCAAGGTGCAGACGGTTGCGCTCACCACCCGAGAGGACACCGCATTTCTTTTCCTGGTCGGCACCCGAGAAGTTGAAGCGCGAAAGATACGCACGCACATTAATCTCCTTGCCGCCCAGACGCATAAGCTCGTTGCCGCCGCTCATTACCTCGTAAACGCTCTTGTCGGCAACAATATCCTTGTGGTTCTGGTCCACGTAAGCAAGCTTCACAGTCTCACCAACCTCAAAAGAACCGCCGTCGGGAGTCTCAAGACCCATAATCATACGGAAGAGGGTTGTCTTACCCGCACCGTTGGGACCAATTACGCCCACAATGCCGTTGGGGGGCAATGTAAAGTTGAGGTCGGTGAAGAGAGTCTTGCTGCCGAACGATTTTGCAAGATGCTCGGCAATGATGACCTTGTTACCCAAACGGGGGCCGTTGGGAATGAAAATCTCGAGTTTCTCCTCGCGCTCCTTCTGGTCCTCGTTCAACATTCTCTCGTATGAGTTAAGACGTGCCTTACCCTTTGCCTGACGTGCCTTGGGTGCCATACGTACCCACTCGAGCTCGCGCTCAAGAGACTTGCGGCGCTTGCTTGCGCTCTTCTCCTCCTGCTCCATACGTTTTGTCTTCTGGTCGAGCCAAGATGAGTAGTTGCCCTGCCAGGGAATTCCCTCGCCACGGTCGAGCTCAAGAATCCATCCTGCAACGTCATCGAGGAAGTATCGGTCGTGAGTAACGGCAATAACTGTACCCTCATATTGGTTAAGGTGCTGCTCTAGCCAGTCGATGCTCTCTGCATCAAGGTGGTTGGTAGGCTCGTCGAGCAACAATACGTCGGGTTTCTGAAGAAGCAGACGGCACAATGCCACACGGCGGCGCTCACCACCCGAGAGGTGGTCGACAAGTTCGTCGGGAGCGGGACAGCGCAATGCTGCCATTGCACGCTCCAGCTTGCTGTCAAGGTTCCAAGCATCGGTTGCGTCTATAATATCCTGCAACTCGCCCTGACGAGCAAAAAGCTCATTCATCTTGTTCTCATCCTCGTAATACTCGGGAAGACCGAACTTGAGATTTATTTCCTCATACTCGGCAAGAGCGTCCACTGTAGCCTGTACACCCTCTTTCACGCACTCCATTACAGTCTTTCCATCCTGCAGATAGGGGTCCTGGGGAAGATAGCCCACAGAATATCCGGGCGACCATACCACATTTCCCTGGTAGTCGTTGTCGAGTCCGGCAATAATCTTCATAAGTGTAGACTTACCGGCACCGTTCATACCCACAATACCAATCTTAGCACCGTAGAAGAACGATAGATAAATATTCTTAAGAACTTGTTTGTTTGTCTGTTTGATAGTCTTGCTGAGACCTACCATCGAAAAGATAATCTTTTTGTCGTCAACTGTTGCCATATTGCTTTGTTAAACTGATAATTTTTAAGAACTATTTGTACTTATATTGCAAAGATAGTGCAAACGAGTGTAACACAAGCTTGCTTGCAAGTTACAAAATGAGTGCAGCCTATTTTCGCGGTATTCATACTGCAAAGTTACATATAATTCGTTGAATTAAGAAATTTGGGGCAAAATAATTGGCTGACTCCCACCCGTCAAAAGAAGCCCGCCATTGACAAATTTACATCAATGGCGGGCAACTATCTTTATTTAGGATACAGTTTAAATCTCTTTCTAAAAATAGGACTACTTGCGCGATACGGCGTTGAGTGCCTCACGAGCCTCGGCTGTAATCTGTTGCCACGGCTGTTTGTGGTCGTTCACGTTGGTAGCGCGAATCTTCTCCAAAACCTTCTCCACTTCGCTAATATC
>JAFYSC010000037.1 GCA_017546635.1 Bacteroidaceae bacterium
AAACAGCCGTTAGCCGCAATGACAAGCAGGTGCCCGACCGAGTGCACGCACTCTTGCGGCACGAGCAAAGGGAACTTGCGACAATTTCTTTTGTGCAATGTTTTTTGTTTCTTTTTTTTACAAAAAAAGAAAGCAGAAGAAAATATTACAACGAGAGAATAGCAGTAAAATAACACCGAGAAGATGGTTGAAAGAATTATCATCCACAGTAAATTTCTACTGAACCGTCTTTGTGTCTCAATTGCTTCCGCTCGCTTATTCGTATCTTTTGATAAGACAGGAGGCGGCTCGGAATAAAAAAAACAAGCAAGCTTATTTTTTTCTTCGCTCGCCTTTCACTATCTTTGAGCTGAAGCTCCAAGATACTTCCTCTCGCTGTGAAAAATATTCAAGTAAACTTGATATTTCTCGCTCGCTTATTCGTATCTTTGCAAACGGTAAATTGTAAAACATTAACTATAAAAACAATAAACAATGCGTAAACACATTCTTTCTTTGGCAATGCTGCTGTTTGCTGTAACAGTTGCATTTGCAAACAACGACGGTGTAGAGGCTATGCTTGGCAAGATAAAAGAGATATCGAGCTACGAGAGAATTGAGAAAGCCGACACTACACGCAGTTACTATCTGATGAAGTTCACTCAGCTCATCGACCCCAACAATGCCGAGGTAGGTACATTCGAGCAGAGAGTGATGCTCGGTCACAGAGGATTCGACCGTCCCACAGTTATTGTAACCGAAGGTTACGGCGGAGACTATGCTTTTGGCGCCAAGCGTTATATGGAGGAGCTCACCTATCTGCTCGATGCGAATATCCTGTTCGTGGAGTACCGCTTCTTCTCAAAATCGAAGCCCGACAATCTCAATTGGGATTATATGACAATTGCAAATTCAATGCACGACTACCACGCAATAACAACCGCATTCAAGCAGCACTACACAGGAAAGTGGGCTTCAACAGGTATAAGCAAGGGTGGCTCGACAACAATTTTCTACCGTGCATATTACCCCGAGGATGTTGACGTCTCTGTTCCCTACGTTGCGCCCCTGAGCCGCGCCCTTGAGGACGGACGTCACGAGTCGTTCCTTGAGCAGGCATCGTGCAAGGCCGACCGCGACGCTATCCGTAACTTCCAGTTCCACCTTCTCAAGAACAAGGCTACACTTCTGCCTATGTTCGACAACTATTGCGCAAGCAAAGGCTACACTTTCTACGTGCCCACAAGCACCATCTACGACCTTTGCGTGCTCGAGTACCAGTTCTCGTTCTGGCAGTGGGGTATGCCCGTAACCGAGATTCCTGCAGCCGATGCAGATGATGAGACAGTATTCAAGTACTTCATCGGTGCCTGCGAGCCCAACTACTTCTCGCGCAAGAACGACCTTGAGTCATTCTCGGTGCAGGCAGTGAAGGATTTCGGCTACTACGGATACAATGTCGATCCCTTCAAGGATTATATCAATGTTGAGGATATCGAGGGTTATTACAAGAAGGTTATGCTCCCCTCAAAATGGGCCGATACGGTGTTCGACGATTACAACTACCGTTTCGTGACTGACTTCTTGACCGAGAACGACCCCAAGATGATATTCGTATACGGTGAGTGGGACCCCTGGACTGCAAGCGGTGTTACCTGGTTGCGCGACCGCAACAAGCAGAACATACACATATTTGTTGAGCCCGGCGGCAGCCACAAGGCACGTATCTCGACATTGCGCCGCGACAATCAGAAAGAGGTTCTCAACCTGCTTAAAGAGTGGATGTTGCAGTAAATGGACGGCAATACAATCATATTGGATAATTTACAGATAGGTTACACCCACAACAGGCAAGCAATGCCTGTTGTGGGTGTAATTGATGCTGTGTTGCACAAGGGGGAACTTGTAGCGCTTGTGGGATGCAACGGCGCAGGAAAATCGACGTTGCTGCGCACTCTCTCGGCCTTTCAGGAGCCGTTGGCAGGCAGTATCACCTATCCCGATGGAAAGAACCACAGGCGTAAGGCATCGTAGCTGGCGACACAGCTTGCCGTGGTGCTTACGGGCAACGGCGGTATACACAGCCTCACAGTGCGCGAGGTGGTGGCAATGGGACGCGTGCCCTATACGGGGCTGATAGGTCACGAACGCCGTCGCGACAAGGAGGCGGTTGAAGTGGCGATGCAGGCCGTGGGGATAGGGCATCTGTCGGAACGGCGTATAGAGACGCTGAGCGACGGCGAGCGCCAAAAGGCAATGATAGCAAAGGCTCTTGCACAGGAGACACCCGTGATAATGCTCGATGAGCCGACAGCCTTTCTCGACTTTGGCAGCCGCGTGCAACTTTTCAGACTGTTGCAGGGGCTCGCGCACGAAAACGGGAAAAGTATCCTTGTCTCTACGCACGACCTCGAGCTTGTGCTGCATCTTGCCGACAGGCTATGGCTCATACACGACAAGAAGATGCATACGGGTACAGTGGAGGCACTTTCGGACAACGGTGTGCTCTCTTCCTTCATCGAGGCCGAAGGTATATCCTACAACATAAACGACAAACGCATTGAGATAAGATAAATAAAAATGAGATACAATTTCGACGAAATAATTCCCCGTCAGGGAACAGACTGTGTGAAGTACGACGCAACAGAGGGCCTATTCGGAACAAGCGACCTTATACCTATGTGGGTGGCAGATATGGATTTCCGCTGCCCGCCCTGTGTGACAGAGGCGCTGCGCAAGCGCATAGAGCACGAGATATACGGCTACACATTCCTGTCGCCCGAGTGGAAGCCTGCAATAATCAATTGGGTGGCACGCCGCTACAATTGGCTGGTGAGCGAGGAAGAGATAGGCTTTGTGGGCGGTATTGTGCCGGCGTTAGCATTTGCTGTACAGTGCTTCTCGTCGGTAGGGGACAATATCCTTGTGCAACCGCCCGTATATCACCCCTATTTCCACGTGCCAAAGGACCTGGGACGCAATGTTCTTGAGAACCCCCTGAAACTGGTGGACGGACAGTACTGCGTAGACTTTGAAGACTTTGAGAAGAAGGCTGCGCAGAGCAGGATTTTTATCCTCTGCAGCCCGCATAACCCCGGTGGAAGAGTGTGGAGCGCACAGGAACTGCTGCAGATGGCCGAGATATGTGCCCGCCACAATGTCCTTGTAATATCCGACGAGATACATTGCGATATGACGTTCAAAGGCTACTCGCACGTGCCTTTTGCAACAGTGGGCAAGGTTGCCGAGGATAATTGCATCACATTTATGGCTGCAAGCAAGAGTTTCAATATTGCAGGACTCAAGAGCTCCTACCATATTATAAAGAACAAGAAACTGCGCGAGGAGTACAGTGAGTTCCTGCGCCGCAGCGAGCTCGATTTTGCACCATTGTTCGCTACTGCTACCGTTGCAGCAGCATACAACGAGGGCGAGGAGTGGCTCGCGCAGATGATGGAGTATGTAGAGGAGAATATAAACTATATGCAGGAGTATATTGCCGCGAATATGCCTCTTCTTTCAATCATACGCCCGCAGGCTTCGTATCTTGTGTTTATCGATGCACGTGCACTGAAAATGGAGCAGCCGGCACTCGTCGACTTTTTTGTGAAGCAGGCAAAGGTGGGTATGAACGACGGAGTAATGTTCGGCAAAGGCGGCGAGGGATTTATGCGTATGAATGTAGGTTGTCCGCGCAGTGTACTGCAAAAGGCGCTGCAGCAGATAAAGGTAGCATACGATAAATTGTAATTGATATATCAAAATAATAACAAAAAGTACTCCCGAC
>JAFYSC010000038.1 GCA_017546635.1 Bacteroidaceae bacterium
GGTGGTGAGATGAAGAAGGGTATGTTCTCAATGATGAACTACTACCTCCCCCTCCAGGGCATCGCTTCAATGCACTGCTCGGCTAACACTAACGAGAAGGGTGAGACTGCTATCTTCTTCGGTCTTTCTGGTACAGGTAAGACAACTCTTTCTACCGACCCCAAGCGTATGCTTATCGGTGACGACGAGCACGGCTGGGACGACGAGTGCGTCTTCAACTTCGAGGGCGGTTGCTACGCTAAGGTTATCAACCTCGACAAGGAGAGCGAGCCCGATATCTTCAACGCAATCCGTCGCGATGCTCTTCTCGAGAACGTGACTGTTGACGCTGAGGGCAAGATCAACTTCGCCGATAAGAGCGTGACAGAGAATACTCGCGTATCTTACCCCATCCACCACATCAACAACATTGTTAAGCCCGTTTCTAAGGCTCCCGCAGCTAAGAAGGTAATCTTCCTTTCTGCCGATGCATTCGGTGTGCTTCCTCCCGTATCTATCCTCTCTCCCGAGCAGACACAGTACTACTTCCTCAGCGGATTTACTGCTAAGCTCGCTGGTACAGAGCGTGGTATTACAGAGCCCACTCCTACATTCTCAGCTTGCTTCGGTGCTGCATTCTTGAGCTTGCACCCCACAAAGTACGGTGAGGAGCTCGTTAAGAAGATGGAGGCTAACGGTGCTAAGGCATACTTGGTGAACACTGGTTGGAACGGTACAGGCAAGCGTATCTCTATCAAGGATACACGCGGTATCATCGACGCTATCCTCGATGGCTCAATCGATACAGCTCCTACAAAGACAATTCCTTACTTCGACTTTGTAGTCCCCACAGCGCTTCCCGGTGTAGATCCCGCTATCCTCGATCCTCGCGATACTTACGCTGAGGCTTCTGAGTGGGAGGTTAAGGCTAAAGACCTTGCAGGCCGCTTCATCAAGAACTTCGCTAAGTACACAGGTAACGAGGCAGGTAAGGCTCTTGTAGCAGCAGGTCCCCAGCTCTAATAAAAAAGAGTAAGACTAAACTGAATAAAGGCAATTGCCGCGGCTCAACCGAGCCGCGGCTTTGTTTTTAATATAGCAAAGAAATCATTTCTTCCCTCTTATCCGCTCCTCCAGCATCTGCATCCACTCGTACCAGTTAGGAATATACAGCGTGGCGACAACGGTGTTGAGGAACATTCCAAAGACTACGGCCGTGCCGAGCGACAGACGGGCGGCAGCACCAGCGCCACTTGCAAAGAGCAGCGGCATAACTCCCAGTACAAAGGCAAACGAGGTCATCAGAATGGGGCGCAGGCGCACGTGTCCCGCCTCGGCTGCACTATGGCGGATGTCATTTCCCGCTGCGCGGAAGTCGCGTGCAAACTCCACAATAAGGATACCGTTCTTAACACTCAGGGCAACAAGTAATATGATACCAATCTGTGTGTAGATGCTCACAGGGATACCCATAATGGAACAGCCTATGATTGCGCCCAAAAGGGCAATGGGAACGCCTGTCACCGCCGCAACGGGGCTTGTCCAGCTCTCGTACTGCGCGGCAAGGACAAGATAGGCAACCAAAAGGGCAAGGGCAAATATTATGACAGTGCTGCTGCCGGCATTCTCCTCCTGGTAGGCGACACCCGTCCACTCGTATCCGAACTCGTCGCCCAGCGTCTTTCCGAATAGCTGCTTTATATCCTCTATAAGCTCGCCCGAACTCCTTCCTGCAGCGGTATTGCAGGTTATTGCCGCGCTGTTGTACATATTGTAGCGTCCCAGCTGGTCGATGCCCAATATCTCCTCGATGCTTATGAAACTGCCAAGAGGCACCATCTCGCCCTTGTCGTTGGCAAGGCTCAGCGCAAGCACATCTTCTATGCTCTTCTGGCTGCGCTCCGCTGCCGACATCTTCACCTGCCATATTCGTCCCAGCATGGTAAAGTCGTTTACATATACTGCGCCCATATAGTAGCTCAGGGTGGAGAGCGCATCGCCTATGTTCACACCCATACTAATTGCCTTGTCGCGGTTGATGTTGATGAAATACTGCGGTACATCGGCCTCGAACGAGCTTGTCATTCCTGCTATTGCAGCATACTCCCTGTAACTCTCCAGCAACCGCACCACGGCCTTCTGCATCTCCATTGTGCCAAGCGCCTTGCGGTCCTCCAACTGGAGCTGCAGTCCGCCCACGTTGCCTATTCCCGGTATTGCTGGCGGCACTATCGCAAAGCATTGTGCCTCCTCAATCTCGGCATACGCCTGACGGTTGAAGCGCTCTGTTATTGCCGCTGCGCTGTGCTGCTTGCCCTTGCGTTCCTTCCACTCCTTGAGCACCACAAAGATACTCGCCGCGTTGCTCTGCTCGCCGTTGTTCATTATGCTGAATCCGCTGACGGCAATGTCTGTCTCAACCTCGGGGTACGATGCAAGGATTTTCTCTACCTTTGCCGTCACAGCCTCGGTACGCGAGAGCGAGGCTGCCGCGGGTAGCTGCACAGCAACAATAATGTAGCCGTCGTCTTCCTCGGGGATAAAGGTTGTGGGCCACTTTACAAACAGTACAAAGGCAATTGCCGATAGTATAAGGAAACTCACAGCCGATACTATGGGCTTGCGCAACAGCCACTCCACGCTGCGGTCGTACAGGTGCTGAGTGCCTGCAAAGCCGGTGTCGAACCATCGGAATATAGCCGTTTTTCTTTTGCCCACGGGGGTGGGGCGCAGTATTATTGCGCAAAGTGCGGGGGTGAGCGTGAGCGAGATGAATCCGCTCAGCAGGGTCGAGGCGGCAATGGTCAGTGCAAACTGCTTGTATAGCTGTCCCGATATTCCGCCAATCATTGTGGTGGGTACAAATACCGCCATCATCACAAGCACCACGCCTATGATGGGGCTGGTAATCTCGCCCATCGCCTTCTCGGTTGCCTCGCGTGCGGGCAGGTGCTCCTCGTCAATTATACGTGTGACATTCTCCACCACAATAATAGCATCGTCCACCACAATTGCAATGGCAAGGATAAGCCCGAAGAGCGTGAGGGTATTTATGGAGAACCCCAACAGCTGCATCACCGCGAGCGTACCTATCAGCGAGACGGGAATGGTGAGGCAGGGGATAAGCGTTGCCCTCCAGTTCTGCAAAAAGAGGAATATCACCAATATTACAAGCGCTGTGGTCTCCAGTAGGGTGTAAAGCACCTCCTCGATGGAGCTGCGCACTACGTCTGTAGTGTCGAGCGTGACATTGTATTCCAAATTGGGAGGAAAGCCCGTGGATAGCTCCCGCATACGCTCCCGTACGGCCTTCGACACGGCCAGCGAACTTGAGCCGGGCAGCTGGTAGACGGCAAGCGCCGCGGTAGGCTTCCCGCTGAGGCTCGACGAGGAGCTGTAGCTCTCGCTGCCCACCTCAATCCTTGCAATGTCGCGCAGACGCAGCATCTCCACTCCGTCGTTGCGCACCACAATGTCGGCAAACTCCTCGGCTGTGCGTAGCCGTCCCTGCACGTTAAGCGTATATTGGAAGGCATTGTCGGCTCCCTTGCCCAGTGTCTGTCCCACGTAGCCTGCCGATACGGCAATGTTCTGCTTGGAGATTGCCGCATACACCTCGGCAGGCGATATTCCGCGTATGCGCATAGCTTCGGGGTCGAGCCACACACGCATAGAGTATTTTCCTGCGCCCATCACATTTACCGCGCCCACTCCCGGGGTGCGTGTCAACTGGTCGACAAGCTGCAGTTGCGCATAGTTCGACAGGTAGAGCTGGTCGTAGATGGAATCGCCCGTGAGTGTGATGAACAGCACTATGTTCGACGACTGCTTCTGCACTGTCACTCCCTGCTGTACAACCTCGCTCGGCAGGCTGTTCATTGCAATGTTCACCCTGTTCTGTACAAGCACGGCTGCCATATCAATGTCTGTTCCCACCTCAAAGGTCACGGTCAACTGGTAGCTGCCCGACGAGGAGGAGGTTGAGCTCATATATATCATATTGTCCACTCCGTTCACCTGCTGCTCGATGGGTATTCCCACCGTCTGCGCAATTGTCTCGGCATTGGCGCCGGGATAGACGGCATTTACCTGTATCGTGGGAGGGGTTATGGAGGGGTATTGGTCTATGGGGAGCACAAAGAGTGCAACGCCGCCTGCAACAAGCATCAGCAATGAGAGTACGGTGGCAAAGATAGGACGGTGTATGAAGAAATTTACAAAGTTCATAGAAGGTGGGTTGTTAATAATAGTTGTGGTAGAATATATGCCGATACTTGTTCCATTGCATCTCTTGTTCTGAACAAAGTGAAGAATCTCCAAAGCATTAATTATGAGATTTTTCGCTATGCTCAAAATGACAAACAATGCTTTTGTACCTATGGACTTGACGGAGAATGCCTACAGGGTGCTGCCTTGCGGTTGATTACTCGCCGACAGGGGTGACTCTCATTCCATTGTGTACCTTGAGCAGTGCTTTCTTCACGTAGCGTTCGCCGGGGAGTATTCCGTTGCGCACCAGCCGCAGTGTATCGTCTACTGTTGTCCCGGTCTCAATGTGGCGGTATTCCACTGTGCTGTCGCTGTTTACAACGTATATGTAGCTGCCGAGCTGGTCGGTGCCTATCGAGGCATCGTCTATCAATATTCCCTTCTCAATCTTCTCATAGGGCAGCACTATGCTTATGTAGCTGCCGGGCTTTAGGAACTTGTCGCTGTTGTCGAGGCGGGCACGCACGCGCAGTGTACCTGTGCCTGTGTTTACGTTGGGGGCAAGATAGTCCATACGTGCCTTGCGTGTGAAGTATCTCTCCTCGCCCAGCGTAAAGGTTATCTGCTCCTCTTTCCCCACCTGGTCTATGCGGCGTTGCTGTCGCAGCCACTGGTTGTCGGTTACGTCGAAGTAGGCGTACATTATGTCGTCCTTGTAGAGTGTTGCCAACTGTACGGGTGATCCGGCGCCCGCAATGTAGCTGCCGGTGGAGTAGGAGGCGAGGGTTATTGTCCCGCTGTGCGGCGCTTTTATGTAGCAGTAGCCCAGATTGGTGCGTGCTGTTGCGAGCTGTGCCTCGGCGCTCTTCAGCTGTGCTTCGGCTGTCGCGACGCTTGTCGCAGCCTGTGCAACGTCAATCTCGCTCACCGCATCGCTTGTTGCGGCAGCCTTTATGCGCGTGTAGTTGTTGATGGCATAATCGAGCGAGGCTTCGGCAGTGCTCAGTGCTGCCTCGGCCTGCTTCACAGCATTTATGTAGAGGGTGGGCTCTATGGTAAAGAGCAGCGCTCCTTTCTTCACTCTCTCGCCCGGGGTGTAGTCTCGGCTTATGAGTGTGCCGTTCACCCGCCCCACTATCGCTACCGTTGCATCTGCCTGCAGATTGCCCGGATACTCGCGTGTGAGGGTTACCTCGCGCACAATGGGGGTGGATACCTCTACGGGCAGGGGTTGTGAGGCCTGCTCGCGCTCCTGATGGCTGCACGCTGCCGCTGCAATGGCTGCTATGAGTATTGTCCTTTTCATATTGTTGATGATTGTTGTTCGCAAAGAGAATGGTTACCAGCCGCCGCCCAGCGCGGTGTATAGCTGTATGAGTGAGAGTATCGAGGCACCCTGTGCCTGTACAAGACTGTTGCGGTAGCTCAAAAGGGTGCGCTGTGCATCGAGCACATTCTGGAAGGTGGTGAGTCCCTGTTTGTACAGGTCTACCGAGAGACGCAGCGTCTCCTCATTCTGGTTCACCGTCTGGCGCAGTGCGACAATCTGTTTTATGCTGTTGCGGTAGCCCGATATGGCATTCTCCACCTCCTGCATTGCCTTGAGGACGGTGGCGTTGAATTGCGCTATGCTCTGGTCGAGCGTGGCACGTGCCTCGCGTGTGGCATTGCTGCTTCTTCCTCCGTCGAATATGTTCCAGGTGAGCGAGGGTGCTATCTGCCACGTCATACTGCTTTCACGTGGCAGTTTCTCTATATGTGCCGATGAGAATCCTATCGAGCCGTTTATGTAGAATGTGGGCAGCCAGTCGCGTTTCGATGCTCCCAGAAGCAGGGCGTTTGCCTCAATCTGCCTTTCGGCAGCGCGGATGTCGGGACGGCGGCGCAGCAGCATTGCCGGTACTCCCACTGCAATGGGGTCGACAATCTGTGGCAGGGCAACTGTGCCATCCTGGAAATCGTAGAACTCCTGCGGGTAACATCCCAAGAGTACGGCGAGCGAATAGCGGTACTGCTGTATGCTCCCCTCGACCGAGGGTATTGATGCAAGGGTGCTGTAATATACTGAGCGTGCCTGCGCAAGGTCGAGCTTGGATGCAAGGCCGCTGTTGTACCGCGCCTCCACAATGTTCATAATCTCGCGCTGCGAGGCTGCGCTCTCCTCCAGCACCTGCAATTGTGCCAGCGACTGCAACAGCGAGAAGTAGCCCGTCGCCACATTGGCATACAGCGATACAAGCACGGCGCGGTACTCCTCGCGGCTTGCGTTGTACAGCTCCTTCTGTGCCTTGGAGCGTTTGAGCAGTGCACCGAATATGTCTACCTGCCAGCTGACGTCGGCTGTGGCATCGAAATAGCCGCTGTATGTACTCTTGTCACCCGTGGCGCTTATGTTGCCGCTTGTGCGGCTGCGCTGCCACCCGCCGTTAAGGTCGAGGGTGGGGAGCATAAGGCCCTGTGCCTGCCGCCACTGCGCTCTTGCAATGCGTATGTTCTCAATGGCTGCCGTAAGCGAGAAGTTCCTCTTGCCTGCTTCGTCAATGAGTGAGTCGAGCCGCTCGTCCTCGAAGATGTGCCACCAGGCGTTGTCGTCGGGCATTGTAGGGTCGAAATAGTCCTCGGCGTTCCACTCCTCGGGGAGCTCTTCGGAAAGATATTTTTCTTGTGCGGTGGCTGCTGCTGCAATCAGCACTGCGCAGAGTAGGGTGGTTGCTCTCTTTTTCATTCTCCAGTCTTAATGGTGGAATATTAACAAAGGAGCAATGGGATATGTTCAGGAAACTGCTGGTACCAACAAATA